>JBJEKB010000205.1:0-11002 GCA_051878395.1 Muribaculaceae bacterium | reverse complement strand
ATATCACAACGAGCGTGCTATCTGCCTTGCCGAGCATTACGGGCTCAACGCGGTGGCTTTCGATGCCCGAATCCCGAATTCAAAGATGAACAAAATAAGAAATGTGGGGCGCGAGTTCCTGGCTCGAGTCAAAATGTTTATCGATTTGCTGTCGGGCGGCGGTGATTGAGGGCATATAAAAAGAAAATCGCAAAGTTTTCACTCTGCGATTTGTGACTCCGACAGGATTCAAACCTGTAACCTTCTGATCCGTAGTCAGATGCTCTATTCAGTTGAGCTACGGAGCCTCTTTTTTCCGTTTGCGATGCAAAGTTACTTCGATTTTTTGGATTGTGCAAGTATTTCGACGGAAAATTTTTGATTTTGTATTTATTTCGCTTATTTTTGCACTATGATTGTTTTATAAAATGCTTATTAAAATGAAGTTTAAGAAATACTTAAAGTTTGCACTGATTTTTTATGTGGTGGCTTTTGTGTGCTATGTCATTGGACTATGTTTGGGTGGTCTTTTGCGAGGATTCACTCCGATAGAGATATTTGTGAGTAAAGGCTCTACCATTGTAGTTTTCTTTATCGTATCTACGGTTATGTTGATTTTCTCATATCCGGTGGTGGTTGTCTCTGCTGCCTTTCATGAATTTGGGCATTTCCTATTCGGGTGGATTTCGGGCTACAAGTTTGTGTCATTCAGGGTGCTGGATAGGGTGCTCATACGCAAAGATGGCAAATTCTGCATTAAGCGTTTCAACATCCCGGGCACGCTCGGGCAGTGCCTGATGATGCCACCCGAGCGACCGATTGCCGAGATACCGATGGGGTGGTATATGCTCGGAGGCGTGGTGATGAATCTTTTGCTCCTATTGGCATCGGCATTGATATTGTGGAAAGTATCATTCCCTGTATATTTGGATATTTTGCTTTTCTGCCTTTTATGGATGTTAGTATTTGTGAATGCCTATTTGCTCATTGTCAACGGCATACCGATGCAGTTGAGAGGTGTGGTGAATGATGGCAAATATGTGTTTTCGCTACTAAGAGATTCCGAATACAAACAGTCGCTTGTTATGATACTGCGCATAAATTCGGCTTTGCAAAATGGCATAATGCCAAAGGATTTGCCTGAAGAATGGTTTGCCCACATCGACTTCGCCTCTGTCAAGGGGCATATTGCCGAAGGGATGGCTATGAACAAATTTGCCGTGATGTTCGACCGGTTCCTGTTCGCCGATTCGCTCGAATGGATGGAGAAGATATATGCAGCCAATGAAATGACCGGGATTATGAAATATGAATATGAGTGCGAGATTGTGTTCCTGTCGCTCATCCTCGGCAAGAAAGAGCGGGCCGAGGAATTGTGGAGCAATGAAGAGTTAAGGAAATACTGCGAGGCTCTAAAGCCTTATACATCAGGCAAAATTAGGGTGTATTGGGCAGTGGTTAAATATCTCGATGGAAAGGATGACGAAGCAGATGAAATCCTTGCATATCTCAAGCAAAACAGCGCTCGTTTTCTCCTCGAAGGTGAGGTGAAGAGTGATATCGCAATTATCGAGCAGTTAAACGGCAGAAATTAACAATAACGAATAATGGATAGAGGTCAAATAATATTATACCAAACGACAGATGGCGCGTCGAAGATAGAGGTCAGGTTGCAGAACGACACAGTGTGGCTCTCGGCAGACCAAATGGCGGAACTTTTTCAGCGAAACAAATCCACCATCTCCCGGCATATAAAGAATGTGTTGGAGGATGGAGAGCTGGATTCTGAAGAGGTTGTTGCGTTTTTTGCAACAACCACTCAACACGGAGCTATGGAAGGTAAGACTCAAGAACACACAGTTGCCTTCTACAACCTCGACATGATTATCAGCGTCGGCTACCGTGTTCACTCTTATCGTGGTGTTCAGTTTAGGATCTGGGCTACCAAGGTGCTGAAGGAATATATCGTGAAAGGGTTTGCCATGAACGATGATTTGCTGAAACGTGCCGGTGGTGGAAATTACTTCGATGAACTGCTTGCCCGTATCCGAGACATCCGTTCGAGCGAAAAGGTGTTCTATCGCAAGGTGCTCGAAATATATGCCCTCAGTATCGACTATGACCCGCGAGTGGAAATCACGCAGCAGTTCTTCAAGACGGTGCAGAACAAGATGCACTACTCAGTCCATGGGCACACAGCAGCCGAAATCATCTATGAGCGAGCTGATTCGCAAAAGGACTTCATGGGACTGACCACATGGTCGGGAGCAATGCCAACCAAGCCGGAAGCCGAGGAGGCAAAGAACTATCTTACGAAAGAAGAGATAACATCCTTAAACCGCATTGTAAGCCTCTATCTTGATTTTGCCGAAATGCAGGCAGAAGAGCATCGCCCCATGTATATGAAGGACTGGATAAACATCCTCGATGACTTCCTCCGTATCTCTCGAAAAGACATCCTTACCCATGCCGGCAAGATTTCTGCACAATTGGCAAAAGAGAAGGCCGACAAAGAATACGACAAGTTCAAGGAGCGCACCAAGAATGAACTCTCCCCGGTGGAAATACACTTCCTCGAAAACTTTGAGCGAGAGCAGAAGAGACTTTTGGGAGGTAAGGGTTCAAAGCAATAACTTCTTCATATAGATTCCGGTTTTGCTTGCCGAGGAGAATATGGTGCAAGCGGGAGCTTAAAAAACACCGCCGAATGGTGGTGCCATTCGACGGTGTGGAAAAACTGATGAGTTGAGATTTACTTATTCACTTGGAATTTGTTCCAACCTGTAGCGAGGTTGTCAACCACCTGGCGCGCAGCGGCGATACCGGCATTGATATTTGCTTCGGCTGTTTGTGCGCCCATCTTCTTGGGGGTGAAGAACACGCGTCCCGGAGCGATTTCTGCCAATTTGTCGGCGATGTCGGGCTTGATGTCGGCGATATATTTAATATCGGTGCGTTCTGCAAGTGCTTCGGCAAGGCTTTCCTCGTCGATAACCTCCTTGCGGGCGGTGTTGATGAGAATACCTTTCTTGGGAAGAAGCGAAACAAGTGCTTTGTTCACCGATTTCTTGGTTGCCGGAGTGGCGGGGATGTGGAGAGAAACGATGTCGTTTTGAGAATAGAGCTCCTCGACAGAGTGCATAGGCACAATGCCCTCTTCAATCATCACCTCGTCTTTAACAAACGGGTCGAGAGCGGAAACTCTCATGCCGAATCCTTTTGCGATGCGAGCCACGTTGCGTCCCACTTGTCCGTAGGCGTGGATTCCGAGGCTTTTCCCTTTGAGCTCTGTGCCGGTAGTGCCGTCGTACTGGTTGCGCACCATCATCACGAGCATTCCGAATACAAGTTCTGCCACTGCGTTGGAGTTTTGTCCCGGAGTGTTCATCACGCAGATGCCTTTTTCGGTAGCGGTAGCGAGGTCGATGTTGTCATATCCTGCGCCGGCTCTAACCACAACCTTGAGGCGTGGAGCGGCATCCATAACGGCTTTATCCACGATGTCGCTTCTCACGATGAGACCATCGGCATCGGCAACGGCTTTTATCAAGTCGTCTTTAGTGCCTTTTTCGAGCAGAATCATTTCGTTGCCCGAGTCGGCGATAACCTTTTTCATTTCGTTGACAGCTTGTGCTGCAAACGGTTTTTCGGTAGCGACGAGTATTTTCATTGCCAAATAGATTAGTGATTGTTTTCAAATTCTTTCATTGCGTTGATGAGCACTTCTACGCTTTCGAGTGGGAGCGCGTTGTAGAGCGAAGCGCGGAAACCACCCACCGAGCGGTGTCCCTTGATGCCCACGATGCCTTTGGTGCTTGCAAAATCGATGAATTCTTTCTCGAGCTCGGCATATTCGGGTTTCATCACGAAGCATACGTTCATGATAGAGCGGTCTTCCTCTTTCACTGTGCCCACAAAGAGACGGTTGCGGTCGATTTCATCGTAGAGGCGAGCGGCTTTTTCGAGGTCGCGGCGTTCCATTTCCTTGATACCGCCCAATTCTTTGTACCATTTGAGTGTTTGGAGTGCGGAGAAAATCGGGAGCACCGGAGGAGTGTTGAACATCGAACCTTTCTTGATGTGGGTGCGATAGTCGAGCATGGTGGGGATTGCGCGAGCCACTTTGCCGAGAGCGCCCTCTTTCACGATAGCGATGGTTACGCCTGCGGGAGCGAGGTTTTTCTGTGCGCCGGCATAGATGACGTTATATTTCGACACATCGATGGGGCGAGAGAAGATGTCGCTCGACATATCGGCAACCAACGGCACCGGAGAATCGATATCTTTGCGGATTTCGGTACCATAAATTGTGTTGTTGGTGGTGAAGTGGAAATAGTCGGCATCGGCGGGGATTGTGAAATCCTTGGGGATGAATGTGTAGTTGGCGTCTTTCGACGAAGCCACTACATCGACATCACCAAAGAGGCGTGCCTCCTTGATGGCGTTGGATGCCCATGTTCCGGTGTCGAGATACCCGGCTTTAGTGTTCAGCAAGTTATATGGAACCATACAGAATTGCATACTTGCACCGCCACCGAGGAAAAGTACGTGATAGCCTTCGGGGATTTCAAGCAATTCTTTCACCAGGGCAGCGGCTTCTTCGATAACTGCGGTGAATTCTTTGCTTCGGTGAGAGATTTCGAGGATTGAAAGTCCTGTTCCTGCAAAATCTTTAATAGCATCGGCTGTGTTCTTGAGTGTGTATTCACTAAGAATCGACGGACCTGCATAGAAATTATGCTTCTTCATATCGTTTAAATTTTAGATTTCATTTTGCAAATGTAGTAAAAAAAATGTGCGTGGCAACATGTTTGGGCAGAAAAATAAATAAAAATTTCCTTATTCCGATTTTTTATTAGATTTGGCAAATGATGGAGCGTGGGTAAAACAAAAGTTGCGAGAGCCGAATGCCTCGCAACTTTGTATGCTTGATGTTGGAATTTGCGTTATTCTTCGTCGGTCATAGTAACCATAGTAGCAGTGGCGGTTACGTGGTAGATTCCTGCGCATGTAAACGAGATGCTCAAATTGGGGGCAGTGAGTGTAACCACGAGGTCGGTGATTTGATACTGTGGATAGGGGGTGTCGCCGATTTTTGGCTCAAGGCTTTCGCTTGTGGCGATGAACGACACGCCATTGGCATCGAGGTTGAGGTCTTCAAACACCATGTCGAATTCTTTGGGCATGTTCTCGGCAAATTTTGCTTGATAGAGATAAAGAACAGCCGAATTTTTCTCGGGGTTCATTGAGAGAACATATTGAGTGTTCTCGTTGGTGTAAGGCTTGCTGTCGCTGCTTGAATAGTCGGTAACAACAGTTGTTGCCTTGGGGAAACCTGCATTTTTCACCACATAATAGTAGTTGTAGCCATCGAGAGTAAATTGGAGACGGTTGTCGTAAGTTCCGCAGTTGGCAACAAAATTGTTGAGTGCGATGCGGTCGAGACCCGAAACACCCTCTACTACGCTTGCTTTAAACTCGTAGTTGGCATATTTGCCATAGGTGAAAGGCACTTCTACCGAGATATTGGAATAGGTGTTACCATCGGGCGATTTGATATTCTTGATGGTGAAAGTTCCGGTTTGCTTGTTGAAGTCGATTTTGACAGCCACGGCAGATGAGTAGAAGTCAGTTTCCGTGCCGCTCACAGTGGCAGCCATGTCGAAAGTCGCAGTGATGTAGTTGTCTGAGTTGTCGTTGTTGCAAGAAGTGAGAGCAACGAGAACGACAGAAAGCATCAATAAAATTTTCTTCATAATAACGAATGTATAAAAATGATTAAAATATATTTTTGAATTAAATATTTAGTCTCAATGTCGCCCCCACACGCAATTTTTTACCCTGTTGAGTGAAGGCATTTCCCATAGACATAAAATAAAAGGTGTCAAACCGGGTGTTTGTGAGATTTTCACCCCAAAGTTGGAAAGAATAATTGGAATTTGCAAATGTAACCGATGCCGCAAGGAGAAAATAGAGCGGTTGGTGAAGCGAATTGTCCTCATTCCAGTAGATTTTTCCCACTCCTTGGAGACGAGTGTTAAATGTTATTAACCTGCACCAATCGCGGCGGGTGTCGAGTGTGTAAAGCGCTGCTATGTGTATCGTGTTTCCGGGGGCGTAGGGGATGAATTTCCCCGAATAATCCACCTTGCCATTGTCGAAATGGACAAACTTGGCGTTGGTGTAGCCGTATGCGCCGGTAAATTCGAGGCGGGTAATCGGCTTGTAGGTGATGCTCAATTCGCCGCCGAAACTGCGCGATTTCCCTGCATTGGTCATGATTCGCCCGGTGGTGGTGCCTTCGGGGAACACCGTGAGTTGCTGGTTGCTCACATTGATGTAGAAAGCCGAGATATCGGCGCTGAGGCGATGCTCCGACCATTCGAGATGTGTCCCCATTTCGTAGTTCCAACTGTGCTCGGGCTTGTAGCCGACGATGTCATCTACATCGTACGATGCTCCGATTCCCATAAAGCCCATCACTTTTTGCTGGAGCACATCCGAGAACATTTGTGTGTTGAAACCTCCCGATTTGTACCCCTTCGACACGGCGGCATAGATGTTAGAGCCGGGCAGCGTGGGGAGATTGTAGGTTATCGAGACTTTGGGAAGCAGTTGCAGAAACGACTTGTCGAGATTGCCGGAATCGTCGATTACCACAGGCGTAACCATGTAGATATTTTGGAAATATGGCTCGGAAGTGTTGTTGAAGGTGGTGTAACTGCTGTTGCAGTTGCTGTTGTAACGCAGTGCTGCCTTCTCGTAGTCGAGGCGCAGGGCAGCGGCAAATTTCCACTCCCCGAGTGTATAGGATGACTGGTGATAGAGAGCAAATCCGTAGTTGTTTTGCTTGAAATTGGAGTTGAGCGGGAACACCCGACTATCCCAACGGATAGGGTAGTAGGGGTTGGCGTTGTTGCGGTGCTGCTCGATGAGCGAGGAGATTCCATCGTCGAGGAATGTAACCGGGGCTTGCATCGAGGTGTGCCGATAGAAAGCGAACGCGCCGGCGAGCCAGTGGTAAGCGTTGCGAGAGGCATCGGTGAGCACGATGTCTTGCGTGAGCGCGTGTTCCTTCCGCTTCTGCGTGAGTGTGAAATAGGATAGCGGCAGGAAATCCTGGTCGAGAGTCATGTTGTCATCGAGATATTGGTAGCTCGTAACGCTCGAGAGTGTGTAATTTTCGGTGGTGTGCTTCACTGTGAGCCCATCGGAGATGGAATTGCGGCGGTAGAAGCAGGTGTCGTTATAGTTTATCTCTCCGGTTTCCACCGATGCGTAGGGGTAACCTCCTTGCCGCGACACTGAGAATGAAAATGTGTTTTCGAGCGACACCTTGTTGGAATGACGATAGAACACCTTCGCTCTGCCGCTGAAATTGTGTTCCCAATCGCATTTTTCGCCGTTGTACTTGTTGGTGAAAAAGCCGTCGGTGCCGTTGTATCCGGCGGCGATGCCTATTCCGAGGTTGTCGCGCAGCATCGCATAATGCGAGATTGCCGCTTTCCAGGTGTTGGCGGTGCCATACTCCACAAGAAATCTGCTCCCTTGATAGAACTGCGGCGAGAGGGTGTATATATTAATGAGACCGCCCATCGTGTTTCGCCCGAATAGGGTGCTCTGCGGACCGCGCAGCATCTCCACACGGTAGATGTCGAGCAGGTTGAAGTCGTAGTTGTCCTTGTTGATTATCGGCACGTTGTCGATGTTTATCCCCACCACCGGTTGGTCGATTCTCGCACCGATTCCGCGCACATATATCGAGGATGTCATTCTCGAACCATAGTCGGGAATGTGAAAATTGGGCACAATCTCGCTGATATCTTTCACTGCGCTCACATTTATTCTCTCGAGGGCTCGGCGATTGAGTGCCGAAGCCGCCGATGCGGTTGCGTGGATATCATTCCCCTGCTTTATTGCGGTGATGGATATTTCGTTGAGTTGCAATGTGGTATCCGGCTCTTCGACATGCGCCGAGGAGTAGGTCGCAGCGGCGGTATAGCCACCGCATAGCATTGCCACGAAACAAAAGAAGTACTTAAAAGTCATAATAACGTATTGGAATACGGTTGCAAAGTTACACACAAATTCCGCCCTTGTCAATCCCCAAAACAGGTGATTTTTTAGTCGGATGCCTTTATTTTTCCGCGATTTTGGCGCGAATGGTTGCTTTTGAACAATGATTGTGCTATATTTGCAATGTAGTGCCATTTCAATGGGGCTAATAAGACGGATTGTATGCAAATTTTATAAACCAACTATATTATCATGGAAAATTTTAAGATTACTTCAATAGGCTTGATGTCAGGCACTTCGCTCGATGGTCTTGATGTGTGTTGCACCACTTTTAACCGTATCGACGGCAAATGGACGTTTCATATCGATGCCGCGCGCGGCTACGGCTACCCCGAAGATATGAAGTGGAAACTCGGCATCGGTGCGCAGCAGATGTCGGCGCTCGAATTTGTGGCTTTTCATAGCGAATATGGAAAATTCCTGGGCGAGCGCGTGCGTGAATTTATCGAGGAATTTGGAGTGAAACCCGATATCATAGCATCGCATGGACACACGATTTTCCATGAGCCGCACAAACGCATAATGTATCAAATCGGCGATGGCGCCGCTATTGCCGCCGAGACGCGGGTGCCCACGGTGAGCGATTTCCGCCGTCTCGACATAATGCTCGGCGGCGAGGGTGCCCCTCTTGTGCCGATAGGCGACAGGCTCCTTTTCGGCGATTATGACTATTGCTTGAATATCGGCGGCTTTTCAAATATCTCGTTTGAAAACGCAGGTGTGCGTTGCGCTTTCGATATAAGTCCGGTAAATTATGTCATCAATCACTACATGAGGCAGATAGGGGAGGAGTTTGACCGCGACGGAATCACTGCTCGAAGCGGAAAAGTGCATGCTCCGCTCCTCGATGCCCTCAACAATATGCCATTCTACACCCTCACCGGTCCGAAATCGCTTGGCAGAGAGTGGGTTGAAACCGAGTTGTATCCGTTGATTGAGAGTTTCGACTTGCCTCTCAACGACCGATTGTGCACATTCTACGAGCATGCCGCCATGCAGATAGCCAAGATAGTGAAAATGTATCCCAAGCCGGGCGCAAAGATGCTCATCACCGGCGGCGGGGCATTTAATCTCTATCTCATCGAGCGCATCAAGGCATTGTGCGAGTGTGAAGTCGCTATCCCGGAGCGGCAGATAATCGAATTTAAGGAGGCGCTTATCTTTGCATTCCTCGGTGCTTTGTATATGGCTGACGAGCCGAGTTGCCTGTCGTCGGTAACCGGTGCGGCTATCGACAATATCGGTGGAATGTTGTTTAAGATATAGTTCTGAAAATATTGATATTTTTAGCGAAAAAATAGCGATATTTAGTTACTCGAATAGGTTGTAAATGCCAAAAAAAATCAGTATATTTGCACTGCAAAATTTGTTTTGATTCGTTGCAAGCACTCATTGTGTTTTGTAACGATTTGAAACATAAGATATTAATAACCTAAAGTAGTCATGGCTATAAGAAATGAACATTTCAATGAAAATACGTCGCTGCGACAAGGCAGTGGCGAAATTGCCATGTCAAAGGTTAATAATATTAAAATTGCGATGAGTCGTTGTCTCCAATAAGGGGCGATGGCTCATAATTGTTTTAAGAAAATATAGTGAATTATTTAAAATATGGATTTGTCAATATTTGGTATTCAGAATTCAACGCTCATGGTTACAGCCTTGGTGACCGGTTTGGGTCTCGTGGCGGCAGCGTTGGTGATAGCATGGCTCATTTCGCCACGCTCATTCACAAAAGAGAAAGGAAAAACCTACGAGTGCGGTGTTCCCACTCGTGGTGAGAGCATGATTCAGTTCAAGGTGGGTTATTATTTGTTTGCCCTCTTGTTCCTTATGTTCGATGTCGAAACAGTGTTTTTGTTCCCGTGGGCTGTGATTAGCCGCGGTCTCGGCTCGGCTGCATTGCTCAGCGTTGGATTTTTCTTGTTTATTTTGATTTTAGGTCTTGCGTATGCTTGGCGGAAAGGAGCATTGGAATGGAAGTAAGTGTAAAAGGTATGAAGTCGAGCGACTTCAAGGATAACGAGTATATCGACCAGCTTGTCGCCGAACTCAATGCTTCGGGCGCCAATGTGGTTGTTGGAACTCTTGACAAATTAATCAACTGGGGCCGCGCCAATTCTCTTTGGCCTTTGTGCTTCGGTACAAGTTGCTGTGCAATCGAGTTTATGCACCTCGGTGCAGCTCGCCACGATATGGCACGTTTCGGATTTGAAGTGGCTCGTAACTCTCCGCGTCAAGCCGATTATATTATGGTGCAAGGCACTATCGTGTATCGTATGGCTCCCGTGTTGCGTCGCCTCTACGAGCAGCTTGCCGAGCCTAAATATGTGATTGCCTGCGGCGGTTGCGCCGTGTCGGGCGGTCCTTTCAAGGGTAGCTACTATGTTGTGGAAGGCGTTGACAAGATTTTGCCTGTCGATGTGTATATCCCCGGCTGCCCTCCGCGTCCCGAGGCTATGTTCTACGGCTTGATGCAGTTGCAACGCAAAATCAAGGTGCAACGCTTCTTTGGCGATGTCAACCGTCAAGAAAAATTAAAAGATTTCATCGCAGCCAATCCCGAAGAGGCAGATGCAATGAAGTAATTATTAACCCGAAAAAATATACTCATATATAATATGGTGAATATTCAGGAAAAAATCAGTGCATGGGCGCCATCTGCAACATTCGAGGAAGGCGAAGTGCTTTGTGCTACAGTTGCCGACAAGGAGTGGCACAAATTGGCTGAACACTTGAAAAATGATTTGGGCTTCGACTATCTCGTTGCCGTGGTGGGTTGCGACTGGGGCGAAACCCTCGGTTGTATGTATTATCTCACTGCAACTGCCACCGAAACTACTATCTCGGTGAAAGTGGAAACTGCCGACCGCGAGAAACCTATGCTTCACAGCGTTTGCGACTTGTGGAAAACAGCCCTTATCCAAGAACGCGAGGTTTTTGATTT
>JBJEKB010000204.1:0-11050 GCA_051878395.1 Muribaculaceae bacterium | reverse complement strand
GAGAAAAACGCAATCAAAATCAAATATTACTGCCGATTTTTGTGAACTTCGACTGATTTTTTAGCGTCGAAAGTCATCTTTTCTTTCATTTTGTAAAAAATAAGGGTGTAAACGATGGCTATTTTGAATAGCAATCGAGACGCATGGTTTTGCCGTCGAATTCGGCATAGGAGAAGAGGTTTATCCAATCGCCCAAAATTATGAGGCTTGAATCGGGTGCCACCTCGATGCGCTCCAGGCAATGGATGTGCCCGAACACGAAATAATCGACATGGCTTGTGGCGTTATACCCTTTGGCGAAATCGAGCAAAGATTGCTTGCCGCACTCAATCACCTTCTCTATGTCGGTGTGGCTGCGGCGGCTGTGCGACGACCAGCTGTGGGCAAACGGAACTGTCCAGCGCGGGTGGATTGCCGAGAACAATTTTTGTGCCACGCGATTGCGAAACAGCGAGCGGATGAAGCGGAACGATTTCTTGCGCTGTCCCACTCCGTCGCCATGCCCGAGGAAGAAGCGTTTGCCGTCGATTTCCTTCACTATGTTTCCATCCACCACCTTCACTCCAAGTTCCTGTGGAAGGTAGTCGAAAATCCAGATGTCGTGGTTGCCGATAAACCAATACACCTCCACACCGCTGTCGGCGAGTTCGGCAATCTTTCCGAAAAAGCGCGAAAATCCGCGAGGCACCACATAGCGATATTCATACCAGTAGTCGAGCACATCGCCCATGAGATAAAGAGCCTTGGCGTTGTGTTTTATCTCGTCGAGCCACGCCACCACATGGCGCTGGTGGTCGATGGGCGAGGGGATGTACTTCGCTCCCAAGTGCAGGTCGGATATGAAATAGGTGCGCTTCTCCATTGCTTGCGGCGGTTTAGAGTAATCCGAGTTCGAGTTTTGCCTCCTCACTCATCATGTCCTGGTTCCATTCAGGCTCGAAAACAAACTTGATGTCGGCGCTTTTCACCTCGTCGATGCTTTCCACCTTCATGCGCACATCCTCCATGATAAATTCGGATGCGGGGCAACTCGGAGCGGTGAAAGTCATGTCGATGTGCACACACTTGTTGTCATCCACCTCGATGTTATACACCAACCCCAGGTCGTAGATGTTTACGGGAATCTCCGGGTCATAGACCGTGCGGAGCATATCCACGATTTTTTCTTCTATAGTTTTTTCGTTTTCCATGCCGCAAAGATAATTAAAATTAATGAGAATTACCCTCTGTTGCTACGATATTCTCAGGGGCGGGCACCGAATAAGATGAATGGCGATGTGAAAAAATGAAGAATTTTAAGGCAATTTTGAGCAGTTTCAAAACTATTGACTATATTTGCACTGTGAAAACTTTTAACATTACACGATTATGAACACAATTAAGCGTATTTTTATTGTGTCGCTCATCGCAATCAGCGCATCGACAGCAGCGATGGCGCAGTTTGCATGGGGACCCAAAGTGGGTGTGGCATTGAACACAATCCATTTCAATAAAGAGATTATTAACGATGTTGTAAATTCCGACAATCAAGCAGGATTCACCGGTGGTGTTATGATGGAATTTACCGCTCCGGTTATCAACCTTGGCTTCGACGCTTCGCTCATGTATGTTCACCGTCCTTCGGTGAAGAGCGGCAACGGCGAGACTGCATCGCGCGACTACATCGAGCTTCCAATCAACCTCAAGTATAAAATCGGTCTTCCGGTTGTGGGACATATCATCACTCCCTACGTGTTCACCGGTCCGAGCTTTGCAGTGCTTGTAGGGAAGAAAGAGATTACCGAAGCATTTGAAAACAAAAGTTTCGACATGGCATGGAACGTGGGTGTCGGTCTCCAGTTCTTCAGCAAACTCCAGATTGGCGCAAGTTATGCCTTCGGACTCTCAAACTCAATTACTTCCAAAGTGGGAATTACCAGCGACGGCTCGGTGGAAGGAAAGAACCGCTATTGGACAGTAACTGCCGCATGGCTTTTCTAAAAGATTTATAACAAGACAATTTAAATCGGCATTTCGGTCATTCTTGGGTTAAAGAATGTGTGAAATGCCGATTTTGTTTGCGAGAGAAGAATAATTGAATTATTTTTGCACGATAATTACATAAATCATCAGCAATGAAGAAATTTTCGATGGCAATTATTGCCGCAATCATAGTGTTTGCCTCTTTTAGCGCATCGGCGCAGGCTCGTTGGGGTGCTGTAGCAGGAGTGAATATCTCCAACCTCAGTTGGAATCAAGACCTTCTATCCACCGACCCGTCGGTAGGCTTCCAGGTGGGTGTAACCGGCGAACTTATGTTCCCCGGTATCGGTTTTGGTGTCGATGCATCACTCCTCTATTCGCAGCAGGGTGCAACACTCCACATGGGCGACTTCCCGGTGTGGGCTAATGACGGACTTGGAAACGTGAGGAGTTATCATCACTACCTCGACATTCCCATCCACCTCCGTTTCAAATACACCAACCTCAACGGTATCGAGGGTACAATCGCTCCGTTTGTCTATGCCGGTCCCTCTTTTGCCATCAAATTGTCTCACAGCCACACCGATGCACTTGAATATCCTGCCATGGCATTCGGTCTTGAAGGCGGTATCGGAGCCGAACTCTTCCGCCGCTATCAGATTTCGGTGTGCTACACTTGGGGTATGTCTTATTCGGTGAAGACTACCAAACTCGATGGGTACTCTGCCCACAACCGCAATCTCGCAGTAAAATTTGCTTGGATGTTCTAACCATCTCGCCGCATCATGCTATAATACAGCGATGTCGCATGGAAGTGTGCGGCATCGCATTGTTTTAAATATGAATGTGTAGAAAATAGGTGCAGTATTTTGTAGAATCGACTAAACCTATTATCTTTGCCTATAATTAGTTGATATATGTATAAACTCATAAGAACAATTCCCACAGGGGTGGCGACTATAGTGGTAGTGGCTCTCATTTTGTATTGCACCCTCAATAGCGACCCACTCAACGGACATCAAATAAAAATCCCCGGTTTTGACAAATTGGTGCACGGCATCATGTTTTTTGCCATGGTGTGTGCCACAGCATTCGATTTCGCCAAAAAAATTCACCCTCGTGCCGTGAACATTATCCCGCTTGCGGTGTTAGTGATTGTGGCATCGTTGTTTGGCGGATTTATCGAGTTGCTTCAAGACGCCATGGGGATGGGACGCAGCAAGGATGTGTATGATTTTATTGCCGACTCCATAGGAGCCGTGGTGGGAGCGGTGGCTTGGTATTTTGCTTTCGCGCCACTCACTCGCCGCGCTCTCGATAATAAATAGATTGATTTGAAAGAGAAAAAACGACATAGGATACTGCTCGCAGTCATTGCCATAATCGTGGCAGTGGTGATATTGTTGCCGTTTACCATCTACATCCCCTTTGTTCAGTCGTGGGCTTGCCGGCTCATAGAGAATGAGGCATCGGCAGCCACCGGTTGGGATGTGAGGGTAGGGGGCATTTCGCTCGATTTCCCGCTCGATTTGGCGGTAAGCGATGTCGTTGTGCTTGAGAAATCCGACACCATTGCGGCTGTCGGTGAGGCAGGGGTGGATGTGAGCGTGTTGCCCCTTTTTGACAAGCGTGTCGAGGCATCAAGTCTGCGGCTCACAGATCTGTTCTACCGCATGACCACACCCGACACTTCCTTATGCCTCAACGCTCGCGTGGAGCGCTGTGTAATCGACAACGGCGCCTTCGATTTCGCCAAAAATCGCATTCTGGCTTCCAATGCAGTGATAGAAGGGGGCGACATCGTTCTCGACTATGACTCATCTCGCGCCGTGAGCACTCCTTCCGACACATCAACCACGCAACAGCTTGCTATATCGCTGTTTAACACATCGTTGCGCGACATTCGATATCGCATGAGGCTCGTCGGCACCATCGATTCTCTCGACACTAAAATAGGGGAGGTGAGTCTCGACACCGCAGCTGTGGATTTGGCGGCTTGCGCCGTCGATTGCGGCACTTTGCGCCTCAATAGCGTGGATGTGGCTTACTTCTTCCCGGCGGAACCGGCACCAAAAGCCACCGAGGCACCCGCCGACACATTGCCGTCAACCCCATGGACCATCACCGGGCACCGTCTCGAGCTGTGTGGCGGCAAGGCGTTGTATGCCATGACCGCCCATTCTCCGCTCCCCGGGATAGATTTTGACTACATCTCGCTCGACAATATCAACATCGCCGTGAACGACTTCTACAACCGCGGTACCGCGCTTCGTGTCCCCATTGAAAAAATCGCCGCGGTGGAGCGCTCCGGCTTCGCCATCGACTCCATTTCGGGGGTGTTTGCCATGGATTCCGTTGCAATGACAGCAAAAGACTTCGCATTGCACACACCGTTGTCTCGAGCCACGCTCGATGCTTCGGCTTCGCTCGCCGCGCTCGCTCTCGACCCCTCCGGCTCGCTCAATCTCGCTCTTGATGCCTCGCTCAACCTTAACGAGGTGGCGAAATTGTTCCCGATGCTTGCGATATACACCCGCAATATCCCTGCGGCGGAAAATTCCGATGTTTCATTCAATGCGTCAGGCACCGTTGGCGACATTAAGATAGAGCGTGCTGCGATAGAGATGCCTCGTTATGCCTCGCTGTCTGCCGATGGCAGGCTGCGAAATATCACTGCCGCCAACCGCTCGGGAAATATCTCCCTCAAAGGCAATCTCGCCAACATAAATTTTGTGAAGCCTACTTTCCTCGATCTGAAAATGCGCCGCCAGGTGGTGTTCCCGCCCATGAAGGTGAATGGCGTGCTCGCTTTTGCCGGCAGTAACATGAGTGGCGACCTCTCCATCGTGAACGGCTCGGGAAACATGTCGTTACAAGCCGATTTGAAGTCGCGCAGCGAGGGCTATACGCTCAATCTCGACCTCGACCGCTTCCCGGTCAATTCGCTGCTGCCATATTCCGGTGTCGGCGAGGTGTCGGCAACCCTCGCGCTGTCGGGCAACGGATTCAATCCGCTTCTCGCTTCGAGCAACGCAAACGCGACACTCGACATCCCGTCAATCATCTATTCCGGAAAACAGTTCCAAGACATATCGGCACGCGCCGACATTGCCGACGGACTGCTCCGAGCCTCGCTGTCATCGCCAAACCGAGATCTCGATTTCGCCCTCGATGCTACGGCAACCCTCACCGACGACCGCTACGAATATCGCCTCAATGCCGATGTGCGCAACCTCGACTTCCAGGCACTATCCCTCTCGGAATCTACTCTTGGAACGAAGATGAATGTGAAATCATCGGGAGTGGTGGATTTGCGTAACGCCACCTACGACCTCGATGCACAAATCAACAATCTGAATGTGGACATTTTCGACTACAACATAGCCACCGACCGCATCTCAGCCAATCTCCTTTCCGATGCCGACACAACGAGGGTGCACATTGTAAATCGCGACTTTGTAACCGACATTAGCGCGGATTGCCTGCTCGACACCCTATTGCAGCGTCTGTCGCTCACCGGCGATGAGTTGGCACAGCAAATCGACCGCAAATTCTTCACATTCTCGCGCCTCGATACCATCTTGCCGCAATTCACCATTAAATCGACACTCGGAAGAGACAACATTGTGCACCAGTATTGCGATTACAACGATATCGAGTTTAATTCCATGTCGCTATTGGTGCAAAACGACTCGGTGTTTCGTCTCGCGGGAGACATCAATCGCCTCGAACTGTCATCGCTACGCCTCGACACCATCAACCTGTCGATTCGAGAGAAAAAAGAGGCTCTAATCTACGATATGCACATCGGCAATCGTCCCGGCAACCTCGACCAGATGGCGAAAACCAACATTTACGGCTTCCTTAGCGACAACTATTTCAATGTGCTGCTCGACCAACGCAACCGCGCCGGGCGCACAGGTTTCTACATCGGCTTGAACGGTCGCCTCACCGACTCCCTGTTTGTGGCGAGCCTATTCCCCGAGTACCCGATTATCGGCTTCGATGAGTGGGAACTCAACGACAATAACTATGTGGAATATGACTACAAAAACGGACTCCTGGCAGCCGACGTGTGGCTCGGGCACGAAAATAGTGTGCTCTCGGTAACTTCGGGCGAAAATTACGATATAAACGGACAGGAAGACATCGAGGTGATTGCGCGCAACATCGACCTTGCCCGGTGGATTCAATTCTCGCCGTTTGCCCCCGATGTGAGTGGCGACATCAATGCCGACATCCACCTCTCTTACGACAAGAAGAATTATTGGGGCGATTGCGCATTGAATATAGCAAAATTGCGCTACAACGGCAGCGACATAGGTGATGTGGGCTTCTCCACAACCCTCGAGGTGAACCCCGTTACCAATCTCACCGATGCACTGGCGTCGCTCTCGCTCAATGGCGAGGAGGCTGTGGCTGCATCGGGTGTTGTCAACGATTCTACAATCAGCAACCCGCTGAAATTCAACCTTCAGGTGAAGCGACTCCCGCTCAAGGTGATTGAGGCGTTTGTGCCAAAAGACATGGTGAAAGCCAACGGATTCCTGGTGGGAAGTCTATCGATGAACGGCACTCCGTCCAACCCGATTTTCAACGGCGCCCTCTCTTGCGACTCGGCATATATCACCCTTCCCGCCTATGGCTGTCGCCTCAACTTCTCTAAAGACTCGGTGCGCATCGATTCCAGCGTGGTGCTCTTCGATAAATTCGACCTGCTCGGAACCAACGGCAACCTGATAACAATTGATGGCTTTGTTGACATCAACGACATGGAGAATCCCTATTCCGACATAGCGATACGCGGTCGCAACGTCGAAATTATCAACAGCAAGAAGCACGCCGGAGCCGAGGTGTTCGGCAAAGGGTATATCGACCTCGACGCCACCGCCCGCGGACGTATGAATCGCCTCGTTGTCAATGCCGATATCGGGTTGCTCGAATCGACCAATGTTACCTACGTTATGACGAGTGCCGTGGGTACTACCTCGCATAACACAGGCGACGACCTCATCGAGTTTGTAATGTTCAACGACACAATCTCCGGGAAGAAAACCACCGAGGAGACCGGCGCATTTTCGATGAATCTGCACGCCAATCTCAATATCGAGCCGGGCGCGATGTTCACCGTGTTTATTTCCACCAACGGTAACGACCGGGCGATGATTCGCGGAAACGGAGCCCTCTCTTATTTCATGAATAGCCAGGGCGATATGCAACTCACCGGCAGATACAATATCGATGAAGGCTATGTGCGCTATTCTCCGCCGCTCATCGGCACCAAGAATTTCGACATAGACCGTGGCAGCTATATAATCTGGGGTGGCGACATCCTCAATCCGCAATTACACATCACCGCACAAACCAAGCAGACAAACACCGTGATTGCAGAAGGGGAGAACTCCCAGCGTGTGAAATTTATCATCACCGCCGAAATCAACAACACGTTGAACAATCTCGACCTCAAGTTCGACCTCACTGCCGAGAACAACCTCTCGATTCAGTCCGAACTTCTCTCCATGTCGCAGGAACAACGCTCCAACCAAGCCATAAACCTGCTCCTCTACAACAACTACACCGGTTCGATTACCTCCTCGGTGTCGAGTCCCAATAGCAATATGCTCTATTCATTCCTCTCGTCGCAGCTCAACAACTGGGCTTCCAAGGTGGTGAAAGGCGTGGATATTTCGCTCGGTATCAAGGAATACAACAGCAGCACATCGCGCAGCATGAACTACTCTTATCAGATATCGAAATCGCTGTTTGACAACCGCTTTAAAATGTCGGTTGGCGGCAACTACGACACCGCCTACGGAAGCGACAATTCCATTGCCCAGAACTTGCTCAACGACATCTCGTTTGAGTATCTTATAACACCCTCGGGAACAATGTCGGTGCAAATCTACAGCCATCTCACACACGACGATATCTACAAAGATAATGTTACCGAGACCGGTGCTGCCTTTGTGATTCGTCGCAAACTCAACACTCTGCGCAATCTGTTCAATTTCAAGCGTAGCGAAACCGATGTAGTGAAGTCGGATTCCGATACCATTAAAGCCCCATCGTCAAAATGAAATTACCGAAATATGCTATATTATCCCTCATCATCGCGCTTCTGACAGCGTGCTCGACAACTCGGAAGATTGCCGACGGGGAGGTGTTGTACACAGGCGTTGAAGACTTGGAGATTATCACCGCCGACAGCCTCCCTATTGGCGGCGATATAGAATCGCAACTCACCGAGGATATCAATGTAGCTCCAAATGCATCGCTCATCTCGCCATATCTCACCCATCCATTCCCCGTGGGGTTGTGGGTGTATAACTGGGATATCACCCCCGAAACCGGCAAATTCAAGAAGTGGCTCTACAAGACACTGTCGCGCGAGCCGGTGCTCATATCTTCGGTGCGTCCCGAGTTGCGCGTGAATATGTTGTGCCAGACCCTCAAGCACCACGGATATTTCGCCTCGTCGGCATCCTATTCGCTTCTGTATAGTAAAAAAGACCCCAAAAAGGCGAAAATAAATTATGTTGTCCACACCGGCAACCCTTATTTGGTTAGCGATGTGGAATACAATCTTCCCGACAGCATCCCGGTGTCGCATGTTATCGACTCTATCTATCACCGCAACAAGTATATCGAGCCGGGCACTCGTTATAGCGTGGATTCGCTAATCAATGCGCGGAATGATGTGTCAGAGCATCTCAGGCGTCTCGGCTACTATTATTTCCGCCCCGAATATATCGAATACAAGGCGGACAGCACTATCGCTCCCGAACACATTGCGTTGAGGGTGCAGTATGCCAAGGCAATCCCCGAGGCAGCACTCGTGAAATACCGCACTCGCAACATCACCACCTATGTTAAACGGTATCAAGGCGGAGGCACCCCCGACACTTTAAATACATCGCGTGGCGATGTGATTGTAATGCGTCCGTCGCGTCTGCGCGAGTCGCTCATCCCCTCGTGTCTCACGTTCCGCAAAGGGAAGGTGCTTTCCACTCGCGATATCTCCCGCTCTCAGAGCTATCTGTCGAGGCTCGGTGTGTTCAAAAACATCAGCATCGACATCACGCCAATCGACTCGTTAAAGCCCGGACAAGACTCTCTCGATGTGGCTATCAACTGCATTTTCGACGCCCCTCTCGAGGCGACACTAAAGTTTAGCGGCTCCTATAAGTCAAATAGTTATCTCGGACCGGGAATAACCGCCGGCTTGGTGCATAACAACGTGTTTGGTGGCGGTGAACAGTTCTCTGTCGATCTCAATGCTTCCTATGAATGGCAAATAGGCAAGGCGGCAGAGCACAGCGCATCCAACAACTATTACGATTTCGGCGTGAAAGCCACCCTTGCGTTTCCTCGCCTCCTCGCACCGAGTTTCATAACCCGAACACGCCGCGATATTAATTGGACTCGTATCTCGCTTGGCGCCGACATCTATAATAATCCCTCAACATTCCAGTATCTGCAAGTCAATGCCGGATTGTCATACGAATGGCACACCAATCGCTATTCGGTGCATCAACTCGACCTCCCGAAATTGACATTCTCGAAGCGCATCGGCGATGATGAATTTACAGGCAGCGATTTGGTTGACCTGGAACTCGTTCAGCCAACAGTGTTTATACCCAAAATCACTTACAAATACACATTCGAGCGCACTTTCGGTGCCTCCCGACGCCATAATATCGTGGCATGGCTCTCTTTTACCGAGGCAGGCAACATCCTCTCCGGCATCTGGAGCCTCGCTGGTAGCGGTGGCGGTGGCGCCGACAGCAAAGAACTTTTCGGGGTGCCTTTCTCGCAGTTTGTGAAAGTGCAGGGGCAGGCAACCTATTCCTATATGTTCGACAACACCTCGCGTCTTGTCGGCAGGGTGTTTGTAGGAGCCGGTTTCCCCTACGGCAATTCCTTGATGATTCCATACGGTGAAGATTTCTATTGTGGCGGTCCGAGCTCGATTCGCGCCTTCCCGATACGTTCAATCGGTCCCGGTAGATTCACCGGATTTGATAACTGGCTCTCCCAGTATCTCCGTTCCGGCTCTTTCAAATTTGAGATGAATCTCGAATACCGATTCCCGATTCTTGGCATATTCAAAGGCGCACTTTTTGTTGATGCCGGCAATGTGTGGATGCTGAAAGACCCTTATGGATTCTATGATGGACAAGGCGGGCTCAAGGCATCGGAATTTCTAACCGACCTTGCGCTTGGAACGGGTGTCGGAATCCGCATCGACCTCGATATGATTGTGGCTCGCGCCGACCTCGGTGTGGGTATTCACACCCCTTACGATACCGGCAAGAGCGGCTACTACAATATGCCTTCTTTCAAAAAAAGCCTTGCACTCAATTTCGCCATCGGCTATCCCTTCTAAATTTATTGCACAATTATTTTGTTTCCGTCTGCCAAAGTTGTATATTTGCAGTAAATTAGCAGAAATAGCGCATTATGGAAGCAAGGAAGTTGAAAAGATGCCCGATAGGGATACAGACATTCGAGAAGTTGATAACGATGGACTATCTCTATGTCGATAAGACCGACTTGGTGTACGAGTTGGCGAATAGCGATAGCCAGTACGTGTTTCTAAGCCGCCCAAGGCGGTTTGGCAAGTCGTTGCTTGCATCCACCTTGCACTGTTATTTCACAGGGCGCAAGGATTTATTCAAGGGGTTGAAAATAGAGAAGTTAGAGACCGAATGGACTCAATATCCGGTCCTCCACTTCGACATGAGCGGTGGCAAGCACATGAATGTCGATGCGCTTGAGCGCTATCTCGGAAAGAGACTTGCAATACACGAAAAACGATACGGAATTACTAACCCGGCTATTGATATCAACGACCGCCTTACCGACTTGATTACAGCAGCTTACGAGCAAACCGGGCAGAAGGTAGTTATAATCATTGATGAATACGATGCACCACTTCTTGATGTGGTTCATGAGGAAGAAAACTTGCCGAAACTTCGCGAAGTGATGCGCAATTTCTACTCTCCGCTTAAGGCATGCGACCCATATATTCGCTTTGCATTCCTCACCGGCATCACAAAGTTTTCACAGTTAAGCATTTTCAGCGAGC
>JBJEKB010000203.1:0-11168 GCA_051878395.1 Muribaculaceae bacterium | reverse complement strand
CGTTTAGTTGTTGTAGCCGGGAAATGACATTAGGTTTTATAGAGGAAAGATAATACAAAAAAACCGAATAATTTCATAAATTTGCACTCAAAAGAATTATAACAAGAAGTATTCATGGGGAAAACATATACGATAGAAGTTGGTGTCGAATATCCTTGGATAGATGATTTAGATGATGTATTTGAGGTGAATGTAGAGTTAACCGATAAAGAGATAGAAGAAATCATCCAAGGAGGTATTAGACTCATGCATAACGATAGATTAGATATAGGCACATATGAGTTTATTGAAGTTCTGTCAAAAACAGCATTTGACAAACTGAATGCCATTGCAGAGAAGGTTGCCGTAAAGAAATGGGGCGACAAAATGCTTGTATCTAATTCTGCCAGTTACATTTATTTTCTTCCAGATGATATATCCCATGCTATATTTGATTCCAAAGAAGTCAATGACATATATGACAAAAGAAATGAGAAAGAGGAACAAAGCCGTCTGCAATTCAGCGAGGACACAAAAACACTCTTTTCTAACCATAGGAAAGGACGTTGGCATAACCGATTATTACCTGACCCTTATTGGGACAACAAGCCATTTGGAGGGAGCTGGTCCGGTCCATCTATAGGTTCGTTTGAAAACAATTTCCCCACATATAGCTTTCACTGCTCCATACTTATTAAAGGAAGAAAGGTAGAGATAAGCTATTCTGTTAGGCACTTCCTTGAAACATATGAGTTTGAACTAAGATTGTCTCAATACGACAAAGATGTTATCAGGATTTTTGAGGAAAGACTAAACATAGAAGGGTATTCTATCAAGAGGAAACTCCCCATTGGTGAGCCTGTCTATTCTTTTGCCATATATGCAGAAGGGAACAATCCTAAGGATTTCGTTTCTACTTATATGAACGTGCTGGATGAAGTAATTAAACTATAACAATATGGAAAAGATTATACCAAAAATAGGTGATTGTTTTCTAATGAAGGGTTTGACAATTAATGGACCGATGACCCTTTATTATGTCTCGAATATAAATGATGATAAAATAAGAGCTCTAAGCATAGATGTCCATGCACAATATATGTGAAGAAACTGAAGGAATCTCTTTGGAAAAGCGAATTTTGTAGCAATGAAGACAAGAATTAAGCAATGTAACATACTATATGACTCATGGCAAATGCAGAGCTGTGGCGATCCTATACATGTAGGACAAGTCGTTAATTTATCCTGTATAAAAGATAAGCCATATACACCTGCTTTCGGAGTTGAAGTTGATTTTATCGAAGAACACCACGGCGGCGGTGCCAATTGTCTGATACGTGGTAAGGTTAATAAAATCAGGTCGGTTTTTGTAGATCGTTTTGCCAATATGAAGGATGGCATACGATATATAGATGACCCTGATAACACTTTTGCCATCATTGAAGTCGATTACATAGATGGCTGGGAGAAACCAATTTGTTACGGGGAGAGAAAAGGCGATGATGTTTGTTATTACATCATCACACTTGAAAATGCGATTGAATGCACCCTTGAAAGACATGACAATTATCCTTTATATCAAGGACTTTACGTAAAAATGGAACCAGATGATGATTCAAAGAGTATCTTTTGGAACGAAGGCGGTTCTCAAATGGGAACAATAGATGAACTGACAATATACAAGGATGATAAATCTCGGAAGATAGATTTGACAACTTTCTGTTGGCATAACGACCTAATTGCGTGGCATAAGTTTTATCAAGAGAACATAAGTGATGGTTATAAAACCATTGACAACGTAGGATGGCTCAAATGGTGGTCTAAAGGATGGGGACTTGCCAAAGAAATCAGGAAACTACTTCCTGAAGACATTGAACTTAATTATGGGTACATTAGCCAAGCTGTTCAAGTTTTAGAAGGTACAGACCTGAATACGGGATCACTACCCATTTCATTTCCCAAGCACATGCAAAACAGGATAGATGAAGGACTATATATCCCAAATGCATACGTTGATTGGGAGGTAGATGAAGATGAACATGGCAATTATATGTTTAACCTTAATGGATATGAACATGACATTCACCCCAATGACCGGATTATGCTTGGTGTGTATGGTCGCCCCCAATACCAAACCGGGACTGTGAAGCAAAGCTCTCCAACCGGATTGCTAATTCACACAGATTGGCAGTTAGACATTTCTGAGTCTTATTCAATAGAATTAATTTTATAACATTCAGTTCATTTATATATAAAAAGTGTAGGTATGATACAGAGACAATGGAACAGTGAAGGGCTTTCGCTGCTTAAAGATGCATTCTTTGAGACGAGCATAGAACCAATTTATTGGGTAGATAATGCAAATAGGAGACATAAGATTACTGGACAGAAAGCCATCATTGACATAACAACGGGAAAATCTATTTCTGTTGTTTCCTCACAATATAATTTTGTACGGAATCAAGAAGCTTACGAAATAGCCGATTTCATAGTGCAGCGAATTTTTGAAGGCATGACCCTTCAGCAATTTGAATGCTATAACGTGTATATGCCAAAATCAAAAGGTTCTTGTCGCATCGACCTTATCATTCCGTACAGCAAGGATAATCCTTTTGCCGACAAGAAGGATACATGGACTCCTTTTATTCGTATATCGAACAGCTACAACAGGACTCTTGTTTTGAAATATGAAATTGGTTTCTGTCGCTGGATATGTAAAAATGGTGCCATTTTCGGTCAAAAAGGCATTACAATATCCATCAATCACAGCAAACGGATTGATAGCAGAAGGATTCAATATGAGATAGAGCATATGGAGAATGTAATTGGAGTTCGAAGCCTAATGTCGGAATTCTTAGAGAAAATGGAAATGCTGAAATCTCTGAAACTTCCGGAATCTATCGCATTGCAGATGTATTGCAAAGCTTTCGGTATAAAGGTTGATAAAAAAAAGGTCACTCCACGTCAGAGAGAAATTCTTGGACAATCTGCGAAACGTATTGTTGATGCAGCAAAGGAGTACTTTGCGGAAATGGGTAATAATGCTTATGCCATATTCAATGTGTTATCCGACATTGCATCTTTCCCTGTTGCCTATGGGAATCAGTCCATCTTCATACATGGATTGCAACGTAAGGTTGGATTATGGGCTGAGGAGTTTATTCATGAAGCAAAGAAATCTGACTTTTCACTATACAAATATATCGGTGAAGAGGCCACGAATACAGCATTCTTCATGGAATCTCTTATCAAAAACGAAAATGGCATATTATAGTTATGGAAGTTGATAATGTTTTTAGCAAGTCAGATTTTATCGAACGTGAAAATGCGAGAGTCTGTAAAATGCGTGAAACTGCCCTGAAGAAATGTGGCACTTTTGTACTTTCGTGTTCTGCTATAGATAACAAATGGGGTATCCGGATGGAAATTGGTGATGAGAATTTACTCGTCAACCCTGTAGAATTGGTCAGTTCGATTTTTTAAGACGACACATATTATATGTTGGAGTCGCAAAATAAGGACACACCGGGCTACTTTGTTGTGGAAGTGGAGAAGAAACCATATTGCTATCATTGGACTCTATCACATAATATGCTCAACTTCTCATCCGAGAACCGCTTCGTCCAAGAAGAGTATGTCTCGACAATCTATGATGTCGTTTTGCAGCTTTATGAAGCGGTTCAGGCTGGTGGAGAGTTAGCTTACGACAGAGATATATCTAAGGATAGTGTTGTTTCATGCTATAAACAATTACAGGTGAAATGCACTTGGCCTTCCTATATCCGCAAAACAACTAAGGATATTCAGGTAGAAGATTTCCAATTTGATGTAGAAAAAGGAAACTATGGAGAACGCTTTACCATTGGTATAGGAGACCGCACCTATTCCACCTGGTTTTCTCATTGGGATGGTAACCTTGAACGGATTCGGCATCAATTAGAATCGTACACATTCGAGCAAAAGGCAGAGGTTAAAATCACCTTTGATATGTCTGAAACTATCATAAAGATGGAAGGCATCAGCGTAATCAACGAAATTAACAAAATAGGAGAAGGAGTTGGCTTCAAATATAAGTACTATATCTTGGTAACGATTATCCCAAATGATTTTGTGAAACAGCCTATATTCAAGGGATATTGTGATAGAGAACAAGTGTTGAGAACTCTATATAATGGTTTGTTGCGTATGACTTTGGATCATCCCATTTCTGGGAATGAAGATGTCCCGGACATGCTGAACGCATATAACATGGTTAAGTCTCCTATCCTTGAAGACTATATCACAGGAAAATACAGAGACCGCAGTGAGAAATTGTGTACCATTCGGCAAACTATGGTAAAGCATATCATTACAATAGACCCTGACGTCGCCCAACTTTTTTACGATGAAGAAGGTGTGTCTTACGAGGTTGAAAAAGATGGAACTATTGATTTCATCTATGACAAAGATGGAAATCCGATTGTCAGCAAGAACTTTCTTGGTTGGCACAATGAAATCAACCAAATAGTCATTGCCTCAGAGACCGGGAATCCTTACTCAATGGACTGGGAGCAATACCACAATCGTGGCATTAAACTGGCTCAAGAACTGCGTAAAATTCTATCGACAGATTTTGACCTCTGGTACAATGCTCCATTTGAAGACAAATCCGGTATTATAAAAAATCCGTTCCTTGTTCTTGAGCCACATGATTCTGAGAAGGAAAGCTAACTAATTATTTGACAGAAAGATAAATTTGTTATATTTCCCCGATGGACACATCTTGGGATAAATCGGGGGTTGTTTTTATCTATAGATTGTGAAGTTACAACAAATGACATTACGTTTTTCTATCCCTTCCGGCTTATAATTCGGGATTTTTATCGTAATTTTGCATTACGAATTGAAAATCTACGATGGACTCGATAATATTCGACATTTACGACATTGCAATAACCGCCGCCGCTGTTGCCGCCGCGATAATTGTAATTGCTTGGACGGCAAGACGCACCCTCTTGGTGGCGCGAAAGGCGTCGGAAGAGATTCCCGAGATTCCCGACGAGAAACTGCCGCCTCTCTCGATTGTGGTTTATACCGCCAACGACTCGGAAAACCTCTCCAACTTCATCCCGGCGGTGATGGCGCAAGACTACCCCTCGTTTGAGGTGGTTGTGGTGGATGCAAGCGTGAACGAATACACCAAGGATGTGCTGCTGCGCTTCTCGCTCGACTACCCCAACCTCTACCACACCTTCATTCCCCGCGGCACGGAGAACCTCTCCCGCAAAAAACTTGCGATTATGCTCGGACTCAAGGCTGCCAACCACGACTATGTGCTCCTCACAACAAGCAGCGCAATCCCCGCAAGCGACAAGTGGCTGCGCGGCATAGCTGCCGGATTCGCGCAGGGGAAGGATGTGGTTATCGGCTACTCGCACATCGACTACGCCGCCGACACTCACCCCGGAAAGCGGATGAGGGCTTTCGACTTGGTGATGGACTCTGTGCAATACCTCTCATACGCGTTGCGCGGACGCACCTATCGCGCCGACGGCAACTCGCTCGCCTATCGCAAGCAGCTCTTCTTCGACAACAAGGGGTTCCACAGCAACCTCAACTTGCACTTCGGCGATGACGACCTGTTTATCCGCGAAATCACCACACCCGACAACACCGCGGTGTGCATTGCCCGCGATGCGCAACCGGTGGTGCACGACGATGACATAAAACTCCTTCACCACTCGATGAAAATGCGCTACGGCTTCACGGCCCGGTATATCCACACCTGGGCGAAGTATTCGTCGGGCGCTGTGTCGCTACTCTGCTGGCTGCTTCTCGGTCTGGCGGCTTGCGCATTCCCCATCGGAGGGATTGAGGCTGCCGTGGGTGCCGGAGTGCCGCTATTGGCAACCTGGGGCGCGCAGATGGCGCTCTGGCGCAAGGCTTGCAAGGCTCTCGGGGCGCGACCGATAACCCTCACCGCGCCATTCCTCGCCCTCGCCCGCCCGTTCTACAATCTCCGCTACAAGTTCATCATCAAGAAGAATAAGAAATCCAATTTCACCTGGCAACGCCGCAAAAACAAGTAAAACTATGAACACATCAGACGATTACACACAGCCAAGCGAGGACTACCGCAAGATGCTTACCGGCGAGGAGTATCTCGCCACCGACCCCTATCTGCTCAAGTTGCTCAACCAAGTGAAGGACCTCTGTTGGGAGTACAACAGCATCCGTCCTACCCTCATCAAGGAGCGCAACGACATGCTCAAGAGGATTTTGGGGGAGTGTGACGATGACACCTTCATCAATCAGCCATTCTATTGCGACTACGGGAAGCATATACGCGTGGGAAAGCGGTTTTTCGCCAATTTCGGCTTCACCGTGCTCGACGAGGCGCCGGTTACCATCGGCGATGACTGCTTCATCGGTCCTCACGTGGGAATCTACACCGCCTGCCACAGCACCAACGCCGAGGAGCGCAACTCGCGCCGCGAGTGGGCACGCCCTGTAACCATCGGCAAGAATTGCTGGATTGGGGGCAACGCGGTGATACTCCCCGGCGTTACAATCGGCGACAACGTAACCATCGCCGCCGGCAGCGTGGTGGTTCACGACGTGCCATCCAATTCGCTTGTCGCCGGCAACCCCGCAAAAGTTAAAAAGCAGGTCTGAGACCTGCTTTTATGTTTTATTTTTCCGGTTCCACTACTTTGAGGCGCTCGCCGGCATCTCGCACTATCGAGCGGTAGTATTCCTCGTTATAGCCGGGAAAATTGGGCGATACAGGCATTCCGTAGGGGGTGCGGAGGAATTTGCCATCCTTCTCTTTCTTCATGTTTCCATCGAGGAATTTCACAAGGAGGAACTCGCCGAGTTTGCGATAAGAGGTTGTGGCTTTGGCGGCTAAAGAGCCGGAATAGTCGTTGAGCATCTCCACAGCATCTGCGGGCGATTCGGCGTATTTGGCAAGTGCCTCGCCCTCGATTCTGCCTTGGTTGCGTTCCATTTCGTCTTCGAGTGTCGATTGCACTTTGCGAATGTCGGGAATCATAAGCGAATAGCGCGAATAGGCTTGGTTAGCCACCCAGTTGGTAACCCAGAAAGCGGCATCCCAGGAGAGGGTGAGCAGGTCGCCGTTCCCCTCGGCATATTCGTAAGGCACACGCGGCATCGAGCAATACATCGGCACATACACGCAGGTGTTGGCATCGTCAACTCCAAACCAGAGCACTCCGCCGATTGCATCGGGCAAATTGCGGCGCATTTGAGCCACGAGCGAGAAGCCTGTCTGCTGTGTGGCGATAGCGCGCTCGTTGGTATATTCCACTCCATCCACTTTGAAAGTCATAGGACGGAAACGATAGGGGCATGTCCATGGTCCCGCGCCGATATCTTTAGTCATGTCGAAGGGGGTATCCTCAAAATGGTCGCGCATCGCCCATTTCATATCCTTCACACTCACCTTCTTGTCGGGGATGACATAGAGAGGCATAACCTCGGCACCTGCCTTACCGTTGATAAACGGCAGGTAGCGCTCCATTCCCGAAGCGTGCTTGCTGAAGAACGACCACACACGGGCGTCGCAGCCACGCAATGCGCCGAAATCGGTGATGGAATAAGCCTTCGAGAAACTGAAATCGGCATCTTTGCCGGTGAAATAGCCTTTCTTGCGGGCAAAAGAGATTACATCCTTGCTATACAAGCAGTTATCCTTGTCTTTAAGTGGGAATTGGTGGATTCGCGACTGGTTGGCGTGTCCGCTGATGGCGTTGTCGGGGATGCGCATCGCCACCCACACGGCGCCGCGGCTGTCGCCGCCTTTGCCAATCATCTCAAGCACCCACACCTCGTTGGGGTCGGCAATCGAGAACGACTCACCCGAACTGTAATAGCCGTATTTCTCCACGAGGGTGGTCATGACATTGATTGCCTCGCGCGCTGTCTTGCTACGCTCGAGCGCTATGAAAATGAGCGAACCGTAGTCGATAATACCCGTAGTGTCAACAAGTTCCTCGCGTCCGCCCCATGTCGATTCCGTGATAGCAACCTGGTGCTCGTTCATATTACCCACCACCGAATAGGTCTTTTCCACTTCGGGGATGTAGCCAAGGTGCTTGTTGGTGTCCCATTCGCGCACTTCGCGCATCGAGCCTTTGGGGTGAGTGGCTGCAGGGGTGTGCCTCAACGCTCCGTAGAGCACATGGCTGTCGGCGGCATAGGTTATAATGGTAGAGCCATCGGCAGATGCATCCTTGCCGACAAGCAAACTGGTACAGCCCCATGCCGGAGAAATCGCTCCGAGGATGAGAGCCATCACAAAAATCACTTTGAGTAGCAGTGTGATACGTTTAGATTTCTTTGTCATTTCGTTTTATCTGAATTACTGTTTTTTTATTGCAAGTGTGAGAGTGTAGTTGTCGGTCGCGATGCTCGACACACGACAATCCATTCCGAGTGCCGATGCAAGGTCGATGTTGCCATCGCTGTCGAAACCGAGCGCAAGTCCCTCGGCAAAGTCGATGCCGGCTATCGGCAGCGCCTTATACACAGCCTCCTTGACGGTCCAAGCAAGGATGTGGCGATTGATGTCGTCCTGCGCTATCAACTCGGCTTCCGAGCGGCTGAGGAAGCGGGAACGCACGCGCAACACACGCGGCGAATACTCCTCAATGTCAACGCCTATGCCTGCACGGTCGGCTATTGCCACGGCGGCATAGTTGCGAGAGTGGGAGATGCTCAGCCCCTCGATGCCGTCGATTTCGGGAGCGCCTTCTTCGGTGTGGCGAAGGGTGAAACCGCCGCCGGCGAGATGCGCGATTGCGAGCCTCACCGCCATTTTCTGTCGGCGGCAACTGCAGTTGCCTATTGCGGAGATATCGGCGGTGGAAATTCCGAGAATGGCGCATTTTTCGGCGAGGTCCGCCTCATCCTCATCGATGCGCCACACCACAATGCGGCATCCGTCTATGGTCAGCTCCCGCTCTATCATTTATCAAGGGGCAATTTGAGATTTTGGAGCATTGTCATCACATCGTCGGTGATATAATCGACAACCGGGGCTATCGAGTCGGGATTGTTCCTCCCATCGACATAGAGCGCACCTGTGAAAATGAAGGAGGTGCTGTCGGTGGTGATGAATTGAAGCGGCGTGGGCACATCAGCGCCGGCAAAAAACACTTCGGCGGTGTAGCGCCCGAGCGAGTCCTCAAACACTGCGCTACGCATCTCGCGCCCTTCGGCGTTGAGCGAAATGCGCTTGAGGCGGTTGTCGAGATGCTGAGCGAGGTTGCCGCGCGACACCGGCACAAAAGAGCAATACACCGTGGAGCGGTATTGCGGATAGCGGATGTTGAGCCAGCGGCTGCCGTCGCCGGTGGTGCTGTCGGTACTCTCCTCAGCCACGGCGCTGTTGTTGACAAGCAGTCCGAGAGGAAGGATATCCATATAAGTGTAGGTGGAATCGATTCGGTCGATGCGCATCATTGCCCGCGGTCGCGGCATTGTGGTGTCATCTACCACATATTCCACTATCGCAATGGCAGTCAAGGCGACTATCAGCACCGACACAAAACTGAATAGAATGTATTTAGCTGTTTGTGTCATCGTTATTTCTTTCGGGTGTTGGTTCTTGTCGTTGAAGTATCCTCACTTTTATCGAGGCAATACGGTGCTTGTCGAGTTTAAGCACGAGGAAACGGCAACTGCCGTGCTGGATATATTCTTTTTCTTTCGGGAAATCGCCTTTGAGTTCGAGGAGCAACCCGGCAAGGGTCTCTGCCTCCTCCCCTATCTTTTCAAACTCCTCCTCAGGCACTCCGGTAATCTTGCAGAAGTCGTTGAGGAGTGTTTTGCCATCGAAAATATAGGCTCCGTCGGGGAGTTTCTGGTAAAGCTTCTCTTCGGTGTCGTATTCGTCGTTGATGTCGCCGACAATCTCCTCGAGCACATCCTCGAGGGTAACGATGCCGCGAGTGCCGCCAAATTCATCGACAACGATTGCCATGTGAATCTTTTTCTTGCGGAAATCCTCGAGTAGGTCGTCGATCATACGCGTTTCGGGCACGAAATATGCCTGGCGAATGAGGCGCTGCCACCTGAAGTTTTTCTCCGCCTTTCCGATATATGGGAGCAGGTCCTTGGCATAGAGCACTCCTTTTATATTATCGGGAGTTTCTTCATACACCGGCATACGGGAATAACCGGTGGAGATGACGCGCTCCACCACTTTGTCGAAGTCGAGGTTGAAATCGAGGTCTTCGATATCCACGCGCGGACGCATGATTTCGGTAACGGTGGTGCTGCCAAACGAGAGAATGCCCTCAAGGAGTTCTTTCTCGTCGGAAGCCTTAACATTGGTAATCTCAAGGGCTTGCGACAGGTCTTCCTTCGAAATTTCATCGCCATGCGCCGGAACGATGCGGTTCACAATCCCGGTGCTCTTCACGAGCAGGCGCGACAGCGGCGAGAACAATCGGAAGAAAAAATTGATGCCGGGAGCCGCAAACTGGGCAAACTGCCGGCTGTAGTTGGTCGAATAGAGTTTCGGCAAAATCTCGCCGAAGAGGAGGATAAGGAATGTGAGTATTACCGACTGAACGAGGAAATCGACAAGCGCACTCTCGATTTCAAACACCTGAGTCATCACATAGTTAAACAATATAACGATGGTAACGTTCACCAGGTTGTTGGTAATGAGGATAGTAGCAAGAAGTTGCTCGGGAGACTTGAGCAGGCGGCACACAGTCTCGCCTTGAGGAGTTTCTGCCATATCTTCGCGTTGCGACTTGCTCAGCGAGAAAAACGCAATCTCCGAACCGGAGACAAAAGCCGAAAGGCACAAAGCCACGATAGCGAAGGAAAAAGCGATGATGCTACCCAATGTGGGCACATTAAAAGATATAAGATTGCAGAGCGCACCGCTTGCGCTTATAAAACTAAAGATACACGATAAAGGGTCGGGGTCCAAAACAAATATAATTAGTTATACAATCGGCATTTCCATGGAAAACCGGCTTAAAATCTATTAAGCGCTGCAAAGTTAGCAATTTTTCTTCATCCCGGCAAATATTTTCCCAAATCCCCCAAATCTTTCGGTAAAAACCGCGAAGCTGGCGGGAGGCTGGCGCTACCGATGGCGGCACCCCGAAGCAGGACGGGTGTTTGACAGTTTTTAACCGAAAATAAATGGCTGAATATTTTGTAGAGCC
>JBJEKB010000202.1:0-11198 GCA_051878395.1 Muribaculaceae bacterium | reverse complement strand
GGAGCGAAAAACGGGACTCGAACCCGCGACCCCGACCTTGGCAAGGTCGTGCTCTGCCAACTGAGCTATTTTCGCGTTTTGTATTGAGTTATTTCTCAATTGCGAGTGCAAAGGTATAGCAAATTTTTGAACTCTGCAAATTTTTCAAGAAAAAAACTCAAAAAACTTTCAAATTTAAGCAAAATCGACGGTTATTGTCTATTTTACATAGTTGAAAAAGGCATTTCGGAAATCCACATCTTCAAAATTGCCATTGTAATCCATGGTAACCGTAGTACTTTCCTGCTTCTCGACACCGCGCATCTTCATGCATAAGTGCCCTGCCTCGCAATACACGATAACCCCTTTTTGAGGAAGGTTTTCGGTTATGGCATTACAAATGTCGTGTGTGAGTTGTTCTTGCACTTGAAGGCGCTTGGCAAACACATCAACCACACGAGCAAGTTTGCTTATTCCGATAATTTTACCATCAGGGATATACCCGATAGAAATTTTACCGAAGAAAGGTAGAATGTGATGCTCGCACAAAGAATAGAACTCAATATCTTTGACAACTACCATTCTGCTGCCATCGTGATTGAAAACAGCCGATTTAATTGTCTCTTCCGCCGAACGGTTATAACCATCGGTAATTTCAACTAAAGCCTTGGCTGCGCGGTAAGGAGTCTTCACAAGTCCTTCGCGGTTTGGGTCCTCCCCTATCAATTCCAAAATGGCACGATAGTGTTTTGAAATTTCACCGATAAGTTTTTCTTTGTCTTCGATACGATTCATTTTCATTTAGTATTTATACGGTCGCGCACGATAATAAGTTCTCTCGAATAACTTGGAAAAGCCTTCTTGATTTCGTTAAGACAATCGACAGCCTCTTCGTGTGTGCGGAAATCACCTACTCTGAGTCGCCATGCAGGTGCTTTATATGAAATATATGTGCGAAGAGAAGGGAAACGCGATATGATATTCCTTTCTTTAATCAATGCCTCATTTTTGGCAGTGCGATGGTTGTTGTCGGCAAACACCTGCACACGATACCCCACCACGCGACCGGCAACCACAGTAGTTTGGTCGTCAGCCACATGTTCTTCTGCTACAGGAATGAGACGTTGTGCAATTCCATCGGGTTGATGAACTGCCACATTTCCGGAACTGTTAATTTGGTCAACAATAGTGGAATCGCTTGCAGCACTCTGCGAGAACGCAAAACCGACAGAGAGAATTGCGAAAACAACTAAAGTAAAAAATCTGTGTGCCATCGACGCAATTAAATCCAAAGCCGCAAAGCCGAAAACAACGGACTTTGCGGCTTGATTAATAAATTCAATTAGAATGCTGTAACGATACCCATGAATGAGTCAACTGCCAAAGCAGCGCCACCAATCAAGCCACCATCAACATTTGGTTTAGCAAATAATTCCTTCGCATTTGAAGGTTTGCAGCTTCCACCATAGAGAATAGAAGTGTTCTCAGCAACTTCCTTGCCATATTTTTCGGCAATAAGATTGCGGATGAAAGCGTGGATTTCTTCAGCTTGGTCGGCAGTTGCAGTTTTGCCTGTACCGATTGCCCAAACCGGTTCGTAAGCCAATACAATCTTGCCAAAGTCTTCGGCAGAGAGATTGAACAAAGAATCTTCAACTTGAGCCTTGATTACATCGAAGTAAGTGCCGTTTTCACGCTCCTCGAGTACTTCACCAATACAGAAAATAGGAGTAAGACCATTTTCGAGAGCCAAAAGAGTTTTCTCTTTCAAGATTTCGGCAGTCTCGTGGTAGTATTGACGACGCTCGGAGTGACCGAGGATAACATACTTAGCACCTGTAGAAGCTACCATAGCGGCAGACACTTCACCGGTGTAGGCACCGCTCTTGTGATCAGCGCAGTTTTCAGCGCCAAGACCGAGCAAGTTAGCGTCAATTACTTGATTAACAGCAACCAAGTGGGTTGCAGGAACAGCAATTACTACATCGCAATTGGCTTTAGTTGCTTTAAGAGCCTCGTTAACGCCTTTTGCTAATTCAACACCTTCGGGAACAGTGGTGTTCATTTTCCAGTTCCCAGCTACGATATTTTTTCTCATAATAATATATTGAAAATAGAAGTTTATCTTTCAAAGTGCAAATTTAGTCATTATTTTTCGGATTATCCCTCATGCCGAGACTAAATTTAATTACTTTATGAGTTCGATTGATAATAAGCACGAGTAAAAGGAGCCCTACATATATCAAAACCAGAGTGTACATTGTGGCTTTGTCTCCATAACCATTACCCATCTGCGATATATCAAAGGACTGCGACGACTCTATTTCATCGGTTATCGACTGCATTGCGCGCTTCCACAGAATTTTGCCATTAGAGACATAGACTATTGCGGGATTGCCACGCGCAATCTGTTTTAGGATACTATCGTCGATGTCGAAAATCGGGTAGTCAGCCATCGAGAGGTCTATCCATTCAGTGATTGCTTCTATCGATGCCGACGTGAGACCTACCACATCGATGCCATTGGCACGAGCCAGTGCCGATATCTCATTAATTTTATAGGTGTAACTGATATCCACATCGTCCAACTGAGGGAAAAGATACAGCAGCAAATCACCCTCTAAAGAAATTGCATCGGAAGTGATATCCACCCCATCTTTTTCTATGCTTAGTTGAGGTGTGCCGGCTTCTTTGTCGTGAGTGTAACGACTTACAAAAGTCCAACTCTCATCGGGAAGGCTGTCGAGCGTGAATTCTTTTTGTGTGCCATTCTTTTCATAGATGAATGTGTATTGCGGCTCGGTTACAGTCTCGCCAAACAACGGAGTGCCGATTTCGAATGGCATAAAATCGATGAGTGGCTGATAGGTATATCCGATTAGCGCTATTATCAAAGCGAAAGAAGAAGATAGGAAAAAAACAATCCATTGCACGGCAAATCCATAGATATTCTTCAATTTCTTGTTATAAATTACAAGGAACACAAGCAGTGCCGTGAGTATGATATTCTTGATGAATGACGCGGTGTTGGAGATGTGAATTGCATCGCCAAAGCATCCGCAATCGGTTACGGCATCGGTTACGGCAAGCCAACCGGTGAGCGGAAGCATAACCAGCATTGCTAATGTGAGCAATATAGGAGCAGCTTTTCGATAGCAACCGAATAGGATGAACACACCAAGTGTAAATTCCGCTACCGGAACAAAGAATGAGAAGAATGTCGCAAACGGCAGAAGAGAGTCGAATTGCAATGCACCGAGATAGTCGGAAATCTTGTAAAAGACGCCCCAGGGGTCGATGGCTTTTACAAATCCGGAATAAATAAACACGCCGCCCACTATCGGCCTCACGAGAAAGACCGACGACAGGAGAAGTATTTGCTTCCCGGTGTATCGCGAAAAAACTTTATTCGCCATAATGCAATTTAATCAAGCCAAACAGGGAATAGTTTATCATGTCCATGTAATTGGCATCGATGCCTTCCGAAACAATTGTCTTTCCCTTATTGTTCTCGATTTGCTTGGTACGCATCAGTTTTGAGAGGATAAGGTCGGTGTAGGAATTCACACGCATAAGCCGCCAAGCCTCGCCATAGTCGTGATTTTTGGCATACATGAGTTGCTTGGTTCGCTCGATGTGCTTGTCATACAGTTCTATCGCCTTATCGGTGGTGATATCCTGCTCTATTGTGTTACCAAGTTCGAGTTGGATGAGACCGATAATGCCGTAGTTTACGATACCTATAAACTCGGGGAAAATGCCCTCGTTCACTTGAGCCTCCCCTACTTCTTCAAGTGTGCGAATACGTCTTGCCTTGATAAAAATCTGGTCGGTTATCGACTCGGGGCGCATTATTCGCCACGATGGTCCATAATCTTGAAGTTTCTTGATGAAAAGGTCGCGACATATCTTGATAACCTCTTCAAACTGCTGCTTTGTATTTGACACCATAATATATCTAATTTTTGATTCTATATTTTTTCACTCTCTCATCGTCAATGACTCCGGTCCAGTTTAGCCCGAAAGCAAAATCGTAGGAATTTCCTTCGGAATCGCTGTATGGAGCGATGTCGCCGATGGCATCCTCGCAGTGGCGCTCTACAGCCTCCATGTCGCGAGGCATTTGGAACGGCAACAATGCCGACGGCTCGGATTGCCCCGAGATGATATCGAGGGTTGCCGAGTTGCACACATCGAATGTAAGGAGGATTGCATCGGAATATGGCTCGAGTTCGGAAATCACAAACGGGTTGCTCACCTTTACGACAGTGATTACCGGCTTGCCGCCCATTTTGCGTTTCGTGTCGATAACGAGGTCGAGGTCCGGCTCGTTGAATGTGGTGGTTGCCTTCCCTTTATAACTTCTATTTACGAAATCCTCATGAGGGTCGCCTCCTGCGATGCTCTTCGGGCGTGCCGATGATGCCGTGTAGGGGCGGTATTGCAGACTCAGCGGGATGTATCCGTTTCCGCCGGCGTGAAGATCGTCGAAACTATATCCTATCACGCTGCTCGGTGAATCGATAAACACGATTGCAAAGTCGGCATCTTCGGGCGAGGAAGTGGGTGTATAATACCGTGAGAGTGTTTCGTCGGCAACTGTTGCACGAACGGCTTCGGGTATCACGCTGCCCCAGAAATTCTTATGCTCGGGAATTATCCCCTTGGGAATGTACACTTTCTTCTTGCTGAGGACCGGGAGTGTCGATGCGTGATTTTTGAGCATCACAATGCTTTTCACCTGAGCTTCGCGACCATGCTGCATAAACTCCGGGCAACCTATTGTCGTTTGGGCTGAGTCTATGTCGATATACGGATTGTCGAATAGTCCGAGACGGAAGAAGTTGAGGAGCAGTCGTTTGGCTGACAGCCTCATGCGTGCATCCATCCACTCTTCGCCATGTTCAGTCACTCCTATTTTATAGGCTTCGAGAACCGGTCCTGCGTCTTTGTTGCCGCCAAACTGGTCAACGCCTGCCATGAGGGCTTTGTAATGGCGCCGGGCAACCGAGAGAGTTTCCACGCCCCATGGTTTTCCGGAATGGACACCGGGATGCACTTCGTCGGCGGTTACAAGCCAATCGGTGCACACCACGCCATCATATCCTGCTTCGCCGCGCAGCTGGCGGGTGATAATATCGCGATTGAAGGCGTTGGCAACCTGCTCATCGGTTTGATTATACGAGATTGTATAGTAGGGCATCACAGCCGATGCCATTTTTGTCTTGCCGTCGAGGGCGAATGCGCCTTTGAGGAACGGAATTTTGTGTGTCTCGAAATTGTTTGACGGATACACGGCAAATTTCCCATTTCCATAGTGGGCGTCACGGCCGCTTTCGCAGGGACCGCCACCGGGCCAGTGCTTCACCATGGCATTTACGCTCTCGTAGCCCCATCCGTTATCGAGTTCGCTCTCCCCTTCCGACGATTGGAAGCCATCGCAATAGGCGCGAGTCATGTCGGCTGCAAGAGTGGGGCTTATTCCGAAGGTGCCGCTGCAGCGATACCATCGCGGGTCGGTACAAAGGTCGGCTTGTGGCGAGAGTGCCGTGGTGAATCCCATGAGGCGATATTCCCGGGATGCGATGCGGGCAAAGTCGAGCACTACATCGGGCGAGAAGGTCGCAGCGAGACCAAGTTGTCCGGGCCATAGGGAGATTGCGTTGCCGCCACCGGCATTAAATTCGCCGTCTGCTCGTGCCGAATGGCGCGGGTCGGAGGATGTGTTCACCGGGATGCCAAATCCGAGTGTCTCGCAAAACGCCTGCACCTTGTTGTTCCATTCGGCTGCCACCATCGGGCTTTCAATTGTGATTACAAGGATGTGACGGAGGTTGTCTTCTACGAGAAATTTCTTTTGGTTGTCGGAAATATCGCTTGCCGAGGCACCACTCTCCTCATATTTCTTGCCACCATAGGTGGAGATGTCGTAGGTGGTTGCCGGGAGTGTCTGGTGGTTGCTGTAGAGCATTAGCCCGGCTATTTGTTCTATGGTGAGGCGCGATGCGAGGTCGGCGGCACGTTCTTCGGGAGTGAGTCGCCAGTCTTCGTATGGGTGAAGGATGCCATCGCCTGAGAAATTCTTGAAAAACAATCCATCGCGCTCGATGATGCGGGCGCCGTTGCTTGTGGCGAAGCCGAGAGTGCGGCCGCCTTCTTGAACTACAAGAGAATAGATGCCTTTCTGTATTATTTTCATAAAATTACCAATAAAAAAGAGGTTGCCATTTTGTGTGGCAACCTCTATGATAATACCACATCAAAGAGTGCGTTGAAACTCCGATAGACAGGATTTGAGGGTTCTTGCTTCTTTGTAATCCGCCTGGTTAAAAATAACACCATAAAGGTTGGGGCCCGCCATTGAAACAAAAACTTGTCTCGGCATTTCAATAATATTTGATGAGTTTCCCAATCTACAATGATGTGGTAATTTCTTTCCTTATTACATTGCAAATTTAGCAGTATAAATTGGAATTTGCAAATATTTTGGAGATGAATTTAAAGAAAAAAACTCCCCGGAGCTGAATCCGAGGAGTTATGTAGTTGAATAGGAAAATCTTAAGCGTTTTTCACTTTGTCAACGATAGCCTTGAAAGCGGCAGGGTTGTTCATAGCGAGGTCGGCAAGCACTTTGCGGTTGATTTCGATACCTGCTTTGTGGATGAGCCCCATCAACTTAGAGTAAGAGAGGTCCTCAAGACGAGCGGCAGCATTGATACGCTGAATCCACAATGCGCGGAAGTTGCGTTTTTTGTTCTTTCTGTCGCGGTAGGCATACTGGAGACCTTTTTCCCAAGTGTTCTTGGCAACGGTCCACACATTTCTACGGCAACCGTAGTAACCTCTGGTTTGTTTTAAAATCTTTTTTCTTCTCGCTCTTGAAGCGACATGATTTACTGATCTTGGCATTTTTTGTAAAATTTTTGAATGTTAGCGGCTGTTTGCTCTTTAGATGCTAATCATTCGGTTAATAAAAAATAATTAAATCACGAAATTAAAACGTTGAAAACTCTTGATGGCACTCATTACTTGATAGCAAGCAACTTCCTTACGTTGTTAAGGTCGGCTGTTGTAATAGTAGTGAAGTGACCGAGATTTCTTTTCTGCTTTTTAGTCTTCTTTGTCAAGATGTGACTTTTGTAAGCATGTTTTCTCTTGATTTTTCCTGATCCGGTAAGGGCGAACCTCTTTTTGGAACCGGAGTTAGTTTTAATCTTTGGCATTTTGTTTTACTTTTTAATTTGTTTGATTTATTATGAACCTTGCGGTTTATTTATTTTTCTTGGGCGACAACATGATGGTCATGCGCTTTCCCTCGAGGAGTGGGAGTTGTTCCACCTTGGCGTATTCTTCGAGTTCGTTGGCGAAACGAAGGAGGAGCACCTCGCCTTGTTCCTTGAAGAGGATTGAACGGCCCTTGAAGAAGACATAGGCTTTCACCTTGGCGCCTTCTTTGAGGAAGCCGATGGCGTGCTTGAGCTTGAAGTTGTAGTCGTGGTCGTCGGTTTGCGGACCGAAACGGATTTCCTTTACTACCACTTTGGTCGATTTCGCTTTCTGCTCCTTGGCGCGTTTGCGCTGCTGGTAGAGATATTTTTGATAATCGAGCACACGGCACACCGGTGGAACGGCGTTTGGAGAGATCTCGATAAGGTCGAGTTCAAGTTCATCGGCTATACGCAGTGCTTCAGCGATAGGATACACCCCTTGTTCGACATTATCACCTACGAGGCGAACCTCTTTGGCGCGGATTTGCTCGTTGATGGCATTTCCTTCTTTTTTGTTGCCTTTGGCATCGTTTTTAGGCTGTGCCGCAGGTCTTTGCTGAGCATTGTTAGGCCTTTGAGCCCCATTCCAATTGGGCTTTTTATCCATTCAGTAGCGTTATTGTTTTGTCAATTCTTCTATTTCCTTAAGAAAATCAGCCACAAAGGTAGTAATTTTTTTTGAACCTTTATCACCTTCGCCCTGTTTTCTTACAGAAACTTCATCATTTTGTTCCTCTTTTTCACCTACAACGAGCAAATAAGGGATTCTTTTGAGCTCATTGTCGCGAATTTTCTTGCCGATTTTCTCGTTGCGGTCGTCAACGAAGGCGCGGATGTCGTGCTCGTCGAGTGTGGCGGCAACTTTGCGCGCATAGTCGTTGAATTTCTCGCTGATTGGGAGGATTACCACCTGGTCGGGGGTGAGCCACAACGGGAGTTTGCCGGCGGTGTGTTCGAGGAGCACTGCCACAAATCGTTCCATCGAGCCGAAGGGGGCGCGGTGAATCATAATCGGGCGGTGTTTCTGGTTGTCGGCGCCGGTGTATTCCAAACCGAAGCGCTCGGGGAGGTTGTAGTCAACCTGGATTGTGCCGAGCTGCCAACGGCGGCCGATGGCGTCTTTCACCATGAAGTCGAGCTTCGGACCGTAGAAAGCGGCTTCGCCGGTAACCTTGCGTGCCTTGAGGCCTTTTTCCTCACATGCTTCCATAATGGCGTTTTCGGCTTTCTCCCAGTTTTCGTCGCTACCCACATATTTTTCGCGGTTGTTGGGGTCGCGGAGCGAGATTTGTGCCTCGAAGTTCTCGAATTTGAGTGCCTTGAAGATGTAGAAGATGATATCCATCACCTTGAGGAACTCGCCTTTGAGTTGCTCGGGGGCGCAGAAGATGTGGGCATCGTCTTGAGTAAATCCGCGCACACGTGTCAATCCGTGGAGCTCGCCGCTCTGCTCATAGCGATACACGGTGCCGAATTCGGCAAGGCGAAGCGGGAGGTCTTTGTAGCTGCGCGGGAACACCTTGTAGATTTCGCAGTGGTGGGGGCAGTTCATCGGCTTGAGCAAGTATTCTTCACCTTCTTCGGGGGTGTGAATAGGCTGGAACGAGTCTTTGCCATATTTTGCGTAGTGTCCCGAGGTTACATAGAGCATTTTGTTGCCGATGTGCGGGGTGATTACCTGCAGGTAGCCGTATTTCTTCTGAATCTTGCGCAAGAATTGCTCGAGGCGGTCGCGGAGGGCGGCGCCTTTGGGGAGCCAGAGGGGAAGCCCCTGCCCTACATTGGCAGAGAATGCAAAGAGCTCCATCTCTTTGCCGAGCTTGCGGTGGTCGCGTTTCTTAGCCTCTTCGAGGAGGGCGAGATATTCGTCGAGCATCTTTTTCTTGGGGAATGTGATGCCATAGACGCGCACAAGCTGGTTGCGCTTCTCGTCGCCACGCCAGTAGGCTCCGGCAAGCGAGAGGATTTTCACTGCCTTGATGATTCCGGTGTTGGGCAAGTGTGGACCGCGGCACAAGTCGGTGAATGCGCCTTGGGTGTATGTCGAGATGGTGCCATCTTCGAGCTCGCTGATAAGTTCGCACTTATAGGTCTCGTTACGGTCGCCAAACATTTTCAAAGCGTCGGCTTTGGAGATGTCGTGGCGCACAACAGGCTCCTTCTTGGCTACGAGTTCTGCCATTTTTGCCTCGATTTTCGGGAAGTCGGCTGCCGTGATTGAGTTCTCGCCCGGATCGATGTCGTAGTAGAAACCGTTCTCGATTGCCGGACCGATGCCAAACTTCACTCCGGGGTACAACTCCTGGAGTGCTTCAGCCAAAAGGTGAGCCGATGTGTGCCAGAAAGCGTGCTTGCCTTCCGGGTCATCCCATTTGAAAAGTTTGATTGTGCAATCAACGTCGATTGGGCGCGCGATGTCCCACTCTTGGTCGTTGACAGTGGCTGCAAGCACGTCTTGTGCGAGGCGCGGACTGATGCTTTCTGCCACTTGGTATGGTGTTACGCCGTTTTCATATTGCTTGACGCCACCATCGGGAAATGTAATGTTAATCATATCAGTTTTTTGTTGTTTTGGGCGTGTCATACAACAACACGCAATTTTTCGGGTGCAAAATTACAACTTGTTAGCCAAAAAAACAATGTTTAACACCCTATTTTTTACGATTTTTTATCAAAACAGAGTTAAAATCGGGTTAAAAAGCCAAGAAGCGGAAAATATGCAGTTCCGGCGCCTCCGGGTATGCTACCTTTGCATCAAGAACATTGACATGTTGACATCGCCCGCCCTCCCAAATGTGGTGTGGTGGGGGCGCTGCCTAAGCAGCGCGGGGAGCCTCTATATCACCTATAGGCCTATAACTATTTGCGCTGCGAAGCCAGCCTGCAGGGCAGCGCGGATAGCAGCGACGGCTCCTGGGGGAGCCGTCGCGGGGGTTATTCTATCGGGGTGATTTGGTTTACTTTTACTCCTTCGTCGTGCTTGGGGATGTCGGTCTTGTAGGTGTTCTCGAAGGTGAATGTGCGGTCATCTTCGCTGGATTCGCTCGTGAGTCCCGACTTGCTGATTGTGCCGGTTACAGCCGTATATGCCCAACTCCATTTGTCAACTTCCACTACCGTCCAGTCGCCACCTATGAGGCAAACACGCTTTTTGAGAGTTACTGTAGTTACTCCGTTGGCATCGGTGGTTTCCGAACCGAGAACTTTGTCGGTTTCGGTGGTGAGGAGTACGTTGAGATAATCGGAGCCCCCCGACTGTACCTTGAACATTGCCGAATCGCCCGGTTTCATACCTTTTTTGATTATGTTGATGTAGATTATCTGGTAGCCGAGGGCGAGGCTGATGTAGCCGGAGAGAGTGGTGCCGCCATCAACTGTGTAGAATTTGTAGCCATCACGGGCAAGAGCTTGCCGATACCGCCAGTTTTTCCATTCTTTACCGGATGAAGTACCGGGATATTCCACTCCCATTTTGTTGGTTCCCGAGGTGTAATACTCGTCATCAGTAATGTAGTCCTCTACCCAAAATAGTGACCCTTTGGCAACGCTTAATCCTTCAAGGGTCATATCTTTCACAATGGGGAGTGTTATAGATGTATTTATGCCGTTGGCAAAGATATCGTCGGCTCCGTGGTCTGCAATGTTGTTGTAGATACCGAATTTTGTGGGGTCGGTGCCGGTTGAGGATGGGATGTTAAACGCAAGGGAGGTGTGGTGTCCCATGAAGATGCCACCACCCATACCGTCAACTCCAATTACGGTTTTTTGATATCCGGTTGTGGGGTCAGCCAATGTTGGATTACTCATGGCATGGTTGTTGCGGATAAGACCGCCGGTATAATTCATTTGAGCATAGGCACCGATGGCAATACCACCGCCATTATATGCTCGGTTGCTTTCCACGTCGGCGCTGAAGGTGAATTTAACCGGTCCTTCGACACAGATTCCGCC
>JBJEKB010000201.1:0-11330 GCA_051878395.1 Muribaculaceae bacterium | reverse complement strand
TCATCAAAGTTGGCGATACAGCCTCAGATATTCAGGAGGCTAAAAATGCAGGTGCCGACTATGTGAAATTCCAAACCGCAGTGCCCGAATTGGTGATTTCTACTTTCGCTCCCAAAGCGGAATACCAGAAAGAAACCACCGGCAACGAAGAGTCTCAACTCGAGATGTGCCGCGCAATACATTTGCCACTGACCGACTACAAACCGCTGAAGGAGATTTGCGACAAGGAGGGTATCGGCTTCTTGAGCACACCTTTTGATTTGGTGTCGATCGACTGCCTTGAGAAGCTCGATATGGACTACTACAAGATACCGTCTGGCGAAATTACCAACCTCCCCTATCTTCGCAAGATTGCATCGAAACACCGCAAGGTGATAATGTCAACCGGAATGAGCGATATCGAGGAAATTGCAGCGGCAATCGAGGTGCTGGAGAAAGGCGGACTGAAACGCGAGGATATCACATTGCTGCATTGCAACACTCAATATCCCACGCCATACGTGGATGTCAACTTGCAGGCAATGAACACAATGAAGCATGTGTTCGGCACTCGCATCGGCTATAGCGACCACACCTTGGGAATCGAGATTCCTATCGCAGCAGTGGCAATGGGCGCCAAGGTGATAGAGAAGCATTTCACCCTCGACAAGGGGATGAAAGGTCCCGACCACAAGGCATCGCTCACGCCCGATGAACTGAAGGCGATGGTAGATGCAATACGCAATGTAGAGGTGGCGATAGGAAGCACTCGCAAAGAGTCGTCGCCATCCGAAACGCCCAACAAGATTGTGGCTCGCAAGAGCATTGTGGCTGCACGCGACATAGCCGAAGGCGAGACACTAACCGAGGAAAATATCACCGTGAAACGCCCCGGCAACGGCATCTCGCCGATGCAATGGGACAGCGTGATAGGCACAAAGGCGAAACGCAATTTCAAATATGACGAACTAATTGAAATATAGAAGATTATGACACCTGTAAACAACACTCAGGGCGACCCCAAAGAGGGTGCGCGCCGCATAGCGAGTTACGGATTCACGCTGTTTCTTGCACTTTACATCATTTTCGACCTGGGTATAATATTCCACTTTTCCTCGTGGCTTGAGATAGTGCTTGTAACCATTATCACAATTTTAGGGGTTGCATTTTCGACCTATCTTATTCTGTCGAAAAACATACCTTTATACCGCAAAATCACTCTGATTTTTGCCCTGCTCTATTTCATGATTAAGAGCCTCTACTCAATAATCACGGCATAAATCACCCGGGAATAGAATTGGACCGCCTCTCCCTCTCGAGAGGCGGCACCTCGAAGTGGGTGCCCCTGTTTGCGAAGCGAGAAGGAGATGGAACAATCTCGGCACAGACTATGCGCACTCCACCGCGCAGCGAAGCGACTAAGAGTGCTAACGTGCGTAGCAAAGCGCCCGCACAACCCACACGAGGCTGTAGTGCCGCAGCGCGGCTAACCTGTTCATAACCGGGCACTTACGAAGTTGTGCCTGGATCGGCAATAGATAGAGGAATGCGTGCCAAAGGTACGCCCCATGAATCCTCAAGCGCAAGATAGCACGTTAAAACCAGGTTAAATCACCCAAATCGGCGCAATCTGCACGCGCCCCGCCCAACGACACGCTATCTTTGCCCCAAAAAATCAAAAAAGTGGTGGTGGATGGGGTTAGAAATAGTAGTGGATGGGGGTGATGTGTGGGTCTTTGGACATCTCTACGGGGTTGGTGCCGGGCTCGCCTTGCGGGATGTCGATGCCAAGTGCCTCGAAGTGTTTCACCCAATATGAATTCAGGGTTCCGTCGGCGGCATAGAAGTTCATGGGCGATGCCGGGAAAATGCGGTTGCCCGATGCGTCGAGATATGCCTCCCACACAAGTTCGGTGCAATACATCATTCCATTATCAACGGTAAATGCGTTGTCGTAGGGCTGTCCGAGGAACGTAAGCGCTCTACCTACAGCGGCATCACGAAGCTCAGGCTCGATATCAACGCGAGCAACGGTCGCAAACAGGCGGTCGCCGTCGCGCATTGCGGCATTAATAAATTGGTCGTAGGGGGTAACCGACACAGCGGAGTCGCCCGCCTCAATTATGGAAATTGTGTCGCCATGAACCCACACGATTCCCACATGAGTGTATGGGATGTCTTTGTCGCGCGATGTGGCGCTTTTGATTGCGGAGGAGAACTCGGTGTTTCCGACACGGAACACGAGGTCGCCGTTTTGGGGTGTAAATTCGCTATTGCAGGCGACAAGAATCAGCGAGATTATCGAAAGAATAAATGAACGTGTCATAGTTTAGGTATTTTGGTGCAAAAATATGATATTTTTGGTGCAAAACAAAGAAACGGAGTGGGTAAATTGCAACAAATTGAGGGAAACGTGAAGCAAAGGAGAGGGAAAAGATGCGTTTTCATTTTGATTTTGCAGGATATTGAATTAATTTTGCAGTAAAAGTGAAAGATATGCGAAAGATATGCGTTGTAACAGGAACCAGAGCCGACTGGGGATTGCTCTCCCCTATCGCCAAGGCGCTGAAGGCTCGCCCCGATGTGATTGTGCAGATTGTGGCGACCAATATGCACTTGTCGCCAAAGTTCGGGAACACCTATAAGGAGATTCTTGCCGATGGATTCAAGATAAATTGCCATGTGTCGATGCTCGACGACACCAACACTCCGGGAAACACGGTGCGCTCGATGGGAGTGGCTATGTCGGGGTTTGCCAGCGTGTTTGAGGAGTTGAAGCCCGACATGATATTGATACTTGGCGACCGATATGAGATGCTCGCAGTGGCGAGTACGGCGCTGATATTCAGGATACCGATAGCGCACATAGCCGGTGGTGCCATCTCGGAGGGGGCATACGACGACAGTATTCGCCATGCCATCACGAAGATGAGCCACATCCACCTCACCGAGACCGAGGAATACCGCCGGAGGGTGATACAGCTCGGTGAGGCGCCGGAGAGGGTGTTCAACACCGGCGCGATTGGGATTCACAATATCATCAATGCTCCTTATATGAGCCATGAGGAGATTGAGAAGGAGATAGGGCTGAAAATCGACCGTAACACGCTGATGGTTACGTTCCACCCCGCTACTCTCGACGAGAGCGACCCCGGGGAGCAGTGTGCCAACCTGCTCGCTGCGCTCGACAAGCATCCCGAGTGCAACGTGATATTCTCCTACCCCAACAACGACACTCACGGAAGGGTGATTATATCGCTGATAGAGGAATTTGTGGGGAAACGCAGAGAACGCTGCGTGGTGTTCCCATCGCTTGGGATATTGCGCTATCTGTCGGTGCTGAAATATGCCGGCGCGGTGGTGGGCAATTCATCGAGCGGGATTGTGGAGGTGCCGTCGATGAAAATCCCGACTCTCGACATCGGAAACCGTCAGGGCAACCGCATTGCGGCATCGAGTGTGCTCCATTGTGGTGTGTCGCAGCAAGAGATTGAGCGCGGACTCGCCACTGTGCTATCGGAAGAATGGCGCGAGAAGGCTCGAAACACGGTAAATCCCTACTATCAACCCGACACTCTCGAGAAGATGGTAAACGCGATAATGAACACCCCGCTGGAGGGGATAACAATGAAACATTTCTACGATATAAAACAATGAAAGCGCTATATATAATCCCGGCACGCGGAGGAAGCAAGGGGATTCCGCACAAAAACATAAAGCCACTCGCCAGCAAACCGCTGATAATGTACAGCATAGATGTGGCGCGAGCCCTTGCCGCCGACTCCGACATCTGTGTGAGCACCGACGATGAGGCAATCGCCCGAGTTACCACCGAAGCGGGTCTCGCGGTGCCGTTTCTCCGCCCCGCTCACCTATCGACCGACACCGCAGGAAGCCGTGAGGTGATGCTCCATGCAGTGGAGTATTATCGTAGCATAGGGCGCGAATATGACACGATTGTGCTGCTACAGCCCACCTCGCCTCTCCGCACCGCAGAGGATGTGAGAGGGTGTATCGAGCTGTATAGCGACCAAATAGACATGGTCGTGAGCGTCAAACCGGCTGCGTCAAACCCATATTACAACTGCTTTGAGACCGATAGCGACGGCTATCTGCACATTTCGAAGGGGGACGGGCTCTACACGCGGCGCCAGGACGCGCCAAAAGCGTGGGAGTTCAACGGTGCGGTGTATGTAATCAATATCGAGTCGCTCAAGACCATGCCTATGGGTAAATTTGCCCGCCGAGTAATGTATGAAATGCCCACAGAGCGGAGTATCGACCTCGACACCCCGGCAGACTGGGCGATAGCGGAGTATTTAATCAACAACCGATAAGAAAATGGACTACAGCATAAAATTTCCCGCCAAAATTGCAGGCGACATAGCCCTGCCGGCATCTAAGAGCATCACCAACCGCGCGCTCATTCTCAATGCGCTGAGCGGAAACGGTAAAATGCCACACAACTGTGCCGATTGCGACGATTCCAACGCCATGATAGCGGCATTGCGCGCCACCGATGCCGAGCGCATCGACATAGGCGCCGCCGGCACCACAATGCGCTTTCTCACCGCCTACTATGCAATGCAGCAAAGGAGAGAAACGACTCTCGACGGGAGCGAGCGAATGAGGCAACGCCCTATCGGGGTTCTCGTTGAGGCTCTCAGGCAATGCGGCGCAGAGATAGAATATGCCGGCAACGCCGGTTTTCCGCCGCTACGCATCAAAGGGAGGCGGCTTTCAAGCCCCGGAATCCTCACCTTGCCGGGAAATGTGAGTTCGCAATACATATCGGCGATAATGATGATATCACCGATGCTCGATAAACGCACAGAAATACACCTTACAGGCGAAATGACATCCATCCCCTATATCGACATGACCGTGTCGCTAATGCGCGAATACGGGGCTGAAATCGAGCGACAGGGGGATGTAATCGTTGTGCAACCGGGAGAGTACTCCCCTATCGACTACGCTGTGGAAAGCGACTGGTCGGGTGCCTCCTACTGGTATGAAATTGCCGCACTCTTGCCCGGCAGCGACATCGCACTACAGGGGCTGAAGGAGCCAAGCGTGCAAGGCGACTCGCGAATTGCGGAGATATTCACCCACTTCGGGGTGGCGACAACAGGCGCGCGGCGTCTTGAGCCGGCGAAACCTGCGTCCAAGCCTCTCGAGATTGACATGGCAGACTGTCCCGACCTTGCGCAAACGGTGGTGGTAACCGCTTGTATGCTCGATGTTCATTTCGACATAACAGGATTGCGGACTCTGCGCATCAAAGAAACCGACCGAATGGAGGCTTTGCGTAGCCAACTCTACAAACTCGGTTATGACATCACAATAGTTGACGACAACCGGTTGGCATGGCACGGCGAACGACACGCCCCTGCCCTGTCGCCTACCATCGACACCTTCAAAGACCACAGGATGGCGATGGCGTTTGCTCCGGCTGCAATTAAATTCCCCGGACTTGTGATACGCGATGTGGATGTGGTGTCGAAGTCTTACCCTTCATTTTGGCAACATTTGGCACAATGCGATGTTATATTAACAGAAAAATAGAAAAAGTATGATGGATTTTATCAACACTTTCATAGCGCTGCTCAACGAGATGTCGCCCTATCTGCTGCTTGGATTCCTCATAGCGGGGATACTCCACGCTTTTGTGCCGGCGCAACTCTACAGCAGGCACTTGAGCGGAAGCGACATGAAATCGGTGGTGAAAGCGGCTGCATTCGGCATTCCGTTGCCGCTCTGCTCGTGTGGTGTAATACCCACAGCATCATCGCTACGCAACGAAGGCGCCTCGCGCGGCGCGACAGTGTCGTTTCTAATAGCGACACCGCAGACGGGCGTTGATTCGATTGCGGCAACCTATTCGCTCCTCGGGCTTCCTTTTGCGGTGATACGTCCGCTTGTGGCTCTTGCGACCTCGATGCTCGGTGGATTTATTACCAACAAAATCGACGACAAAAAGGGTGGCGAAACCGCCCACACATCGGCTTGTTGCGGCGACTGCTGCACTCCGCCCAAAACAGTTCCCGCCGGCTTTGGCGGTAAGGTTGTAGAGGCATTGCGATACGGCTACTTCACCATGATGCAGGATATCGGCAAATGGCTTGTCGTGGGGCTGCTCCTGGCGGCTGTAATAACGATGGTGATACCCGATGACTTCTTCATTAGCAACATCAACAACCCGATTGTGGAGATGCTGCTGATGCTTGCAGTGGCGGTGCCGATGTACACATGCGCAACAGGTTCGATACCGGTGGCAATGGCGCTGATGATGAAAGGGATGTGCCCCGGCGCGGCATTGGTCCTTCTCATGGCGGGACCGGCAACCAACATAGCCTCGATGGTGGTGATTGGGAAGGTGCTCGGAAAGCGAGCCACTGCCGCATATATCTGCTCGATAATCGCAGGAGCGCTCGCAGCGGCGCTTGTGATAGACTATCTGCTCCCCGCCGAGTGGTTTTCGGTGGCAAATAAGGCTGTAATGTGCTGCGATTGCGGCTCAACAGGAGTGTTTAACGTCATTTGCAGTGTAGTGCTCGCGCTGCTACTCGCAGTGGCACTCTTTATGCGATATTTTCACAACAATATAAAAAAAGACAACGAAATGAGACTATTCAAAATCACAGGAATGGAGTGTAACCATTGCCGCATGAATGTAATCAACAACCTCAAGGCACTCGAAGGGGTGGAAGAGGTGGAAGTGAATCTCGAGAAAGGGGAAGCGGCAGTGAAAGGCACAGCCTCCGACGAAGCGATAATCGCAAAAGTTAATTCGCTGGGATACACCTGCCGGAAAGGGTAGGGGGGGGGAGCCTAAAATACACAGCAAGAGGAGGTTTGCGCCTCCTCTTGTCGTGTGATGAATTGTATGTTTAGATTTTCTTCTGTCCCCAGGTGATGTTGAAACCGAGGTTGATGTGCGCATTGGCATTTCCAACGGGAACACCTTGCGGTGTAAGTTTGCCAAATGTGTGGTTTGAACCGATAAAGAAGTTGAAACCTTTCGGGTGGAAATTGAGCACCCATCCAAACGAAGAGCCAAACTTGCCCACGCCATAGTTGACCGAAGCCTCAAACCATTTTACAGGAGCGACATTGGCTGAAAAACGAGCCTCGCTCCATGAGAACGGACCGTTGATATAGTTTGACGAAAGGAAACCGAAACGGAGGTTTTTATACATCGGCAAAGCATATTCGGCACCGATATTGAGGGTTGCGCCAAGGGATGTCGTGCGAGACTTGGGGTTCTTGTCCTCCTTGAGTTGGAAAAGGTCTTCAAGGTCATCGCCAATTTGGTCGATTTGGTTATCGAGTTTGCCGGGGTCGTCATCATCGGGGTCGATAACGATAGGCTCTTTGAAGCCGTCGAAAGTGTATTCGTCTTTAATTGTGGCTCTCACACCCTTTTTCCAATTAATGAAACCGAGGTCGAGAATGGCAGCCGACACTTTCAAGCCGGGGACAAGGTCTTTGAAGTCGTATTGCGCACCGAGGTCGATAGCGCCACCGAAACCGCCAACACCGGCACCATCTACGTCGAAGCCATCAATCTCGCCATCTTCGTTGTACTTGAAATATGCGCCCGAAACCGAACCGTTCACTTCGCCGTCGCCTTGGATTTTCCAGCGGTCTTCACTCATGGTAACCTTGAGGTGGCGCACTTCTGCATCCACATTTCCGGCACCAATAAGCGCTTTAAGTTTCACACCCACAGCGAGTTTATTGTTGAGGAATTTGCGGCTGTGTCCGAAAGCCAATTCGGCATAGGCGGTAGCGCGTACGCGAAGGTCGGTGATGTCGTATTCGGTGAGACGAGAGTCGGTAACACCATTTTTGGCAAATGCAAACAGGTCGTAAGGAAGACTTACACCGGCATTGGTTTTAAGTCCGAGTTCAAAGGTGTTGAAACCACCCCAGCCATGGAAACCGAAAGCGATAATCGGCATACTCACGTTGAGGTTGACGATATTGTTTTTCTGCAAGCGGCTGAGGAACTCCTTGGCATCTACCGAAGGATTCATGAATGTGGTGAGCGAATATCCATTCTTGTTGTAGGGATAAATGAAGTCATCGACACCAATATTGCCCTGCATCCCCACATTGAAGTTGCCAAGGACAAAGAGCGGCATATTGATGTAGTTGCGCTCGGCGGCAAAAGCGGGGTTGAGGTTGTGGCGGTAGTACATACCCTCCATGAAATAACTCGAATTGTTGTATTGCGCCATTACAGCGGTAGAGAGCGATGCCAAAGTAATGACAAACGCTATCAATCGGCGGGAAATATTGTAATTTTTCATCTGATTACATTTTTAATGTGATTAATTGAGGTCAACTTTCACGCCACCGGGGATTTTCAACTTGATGTTGGTGAGTTGGAAAGTCTGGTTTTTATTGATAACACGCGATTCGGCAGGCACCGAAGGAGTACCTGTGGCAGAGATGTAAATAGCCACGCCATCGAGCAGTTTTACACTTCCGGAAACCGTCTCCTCGATTTCCACCACAACGTCGGCAGTAGTGAGCGCATGGATTACATCATCGCCATTCTGTGAGGGAACCACCACACGAGCGGTAACGCCGTCGATGATTGGACGCACTCCGTTGCTCTGTGCAACGCCAAGACCTTTGGCAGAGAGTGTAACATCGAGCGGGATGTTGTTGTGGGCGGTGCCGGTGATTTTGGCGCGTGTAAACTCTACATCCTTGATGTCTTCGTTCCATTCGCCAAGGGTGTCGGTATATACAATCTTGAGATTTTCGCCAAAGAGAAATGGCACTTTCACCTTATAATTGGTTGTGAAAGAATAGTTTGAGCCGAGGTTGATTGTAGTCTCCTCATCGGCGGCAGCGGCTGCCACATTCACATTGATTTGGTCGGGAATCTTATCGACAAGTCGCGGAAGGTCGGGAACCGAAACATGCACAGCCGATTGGTCATCGGGAGTGAGAGGGGAGAGGCAGAAAAGGGAAGAAGCCATCGCCGGAATCTCGAATTTGGGAGCAACCACATTCACGGAACCAAAGCGGCTTAACGCAGTGAAATCGGCATTAACCACAGCCTTAACCGGAGTGGCGTTTTCGGCGCTGATATACACCATAGGGTTGGAGACATCGAGCACCACATCATCGCCGTTAAGGAAGTCGGGGAGACCGCCGAGTGTGATAGGATCGACATTCACATTAATATCGGGAGCAACCTTTCCGGTAGCCGAAATGATATGAATATTGCCATCGGTAGCCGAAGCATCTTTAACCGATACAATAGCGCTGAGAGCAATAGATGGGGAAGAGATTGCCGAAGCATCGATGTCCGACGACTTAACCGACACACTTCCTTGAAGCGACACATTGCCCTGAACCGAGAGAGTGTGGGCGGCGGCATCAAACATTTCCGAATTGATATTCAGTCCTTCAACCTCAACATCGACAGTGTAGGGGACACCCGGAGTGATAGCAGCATTTTTCACATGAACAATATTGTTTGCATCCACGCTCTTGGAGATAATGAAAGAGGGAAGATAGATAGCCACATCGTCGAGAGTCGCTTTTCGCACCAATGGAGTGTTGTAAAGGAGTTTTACTTGCAAAACGATATTGGCATTAACGCGAGTGAGCGATTTCACCTCAGCAGGGACACTCACACTATTAAGCGCAAAATCGGTGTTAAACTCTGCGGGACGGATATCGGCAGAGAAAGTGATGTCGGTGCTCTTGAGCATTGCTTGAGAAACCGGAGTAAAGCCAAGGTCTTTCACAATCGGGTCGATTACCGGTTGAGCGAAAGAGAAAGCAGGCACTTCGACAAACGAATAGGCGGGATTACCCTCTTTAAGGAGATAGTAATCACCCGAAACGGGGTCGATTTTAACAATGTCGCCCTCGTTAACCTTCAAAAGTTTGCTCAGCGGGATAGCCTCGGTGGCACCACCGGGGATTGCAAAATCGCTACCTCCCACCTGAATGGTGAAATCAATGTCTTCCGACAAATCGTAGGCATCGTCAACGCAGGAGACACCCAAAGCGAGTGGCAAGCATGCCAGAAACGCAATAAAAAGGTTCTTTTTCTTCATAAATATATATTTTGAGTATTAATTTTCTCGGTGAAACACTACTGTTTGCAAAGATAAAGATATTTTCACAAAAAGTGTCTAAAAACACCCAAAAATTTTCCAAAACCACGCATAAACCAGAAAAAGAGGAGAGAGGAGATAAGAGTTGATGGGCGGGAAGCAAAGCGACCATAAAGGGCGGAATCCTGCAAATGGAACCCGCCCTAATTTTTCAGACCCTCAAAAAGGTTTATCGGACAGCAATAACTTGAAATTGAAAAAGGGGGCGGCCGGGTGCCAGGCATCCGACCGCCGATATTGGCAAGTACTACTTAAAAAAATAGCCGCAGGGGGTCTATTTGAGGCGGGCTTTGAGCGCCTCGGGGATTTCGGGCATCGCGCCCGGCTGAGTGCAGACGTATGCCGAGATATCGACGGCGATTTTGTGCGCTACCGACATGTCGATTCCTTTCATCACCGCCATGCAGAATGAGCCTGTGAAGGAGTCGCCGGCGCCTACAGCCGACACGAGGTCAACCTTGGGGGTGCGCTCGAAGTGTACTTCGCCGGCACGGGCTACATAACTGCCGTATTCGCCGAAAGTAACGATGAGGTATTTGAGGTTGAAATCGCGGATGATTCTCTCGAAGTTTTCTTCGAGTTGCAAACCTTCGTAGCCGAAATAGTTGTTGAAAATCACAAGTTCGTCGTTGTTGATTTTGAGCACGTTGCTCTTGCGGAGAGATTCTTCGATAAGAGCCTTGCTGTAGAAACTCTGGCGGAGGTTTACGTCAAACACCTTGAGTGAGATGTCGGTGTCGGGCATAGTGTCGAGGAATTTCTGTATGGTATCGTGGCTCACAGAGTTGCGCTGTGCGAGGGTGCCGAAGCAAACGAGGTCGGTGCGCTTGGCAAGCGCCTCGAGAGCGGGGGTAAACTGCATATTATCCCAAGCGGCATCGAGTTTGATTTCATAACTTGGCTGTCCGTCGGCAAGGGTAACCTCAACGACACCTGTCGGGAAATCGACCTCTTGAGTGTCGAGGAGCATATTGGTTTCGGAAAGGTCGGCAGTGAGTTTTTTGCCGAGGTAGTCGTCGCCAACAGCACTTACTACGTGGCTTTCGCCACCGAGTTGCATAGCATGATAGGCAAAATTGGCGGGAGCGCCACCGAGTTTGTATTCTTCACCGATGTGGTCCCAAAGCATTTCGCCAAGACCTACAACTACAAATTTCTTATCCATTTTTTTGATGATAGTTAAAAGGTTAGCACTCTGTTTTG
>JBJEKB010000200.1:0-2660 GCA_051878395.1 Muribaculaceae bacterium | reverse complement strand
AGCTATATATAGAAAGAGTGTATCAAATAATTTATTTTTGATACACCCTCTTATGAACAGGTTAGCCGCTTTGCGGCATTAATGCTGCATGAGCAGCGCGATAGCAAGAGGCGAGGTAATTCGCCACCCCTCGAGGGGTTGCGAAAATGTCCGTCTCCGGTCATCGTCTCCGACATTAGCTGAGTGATGGACGCTGCGTTGCGCCGGGCGTGGCTGGGATGCGGCGCAAGCGAAAAAAACGCAAGCAATTAAAAACTTTTAACATTTAAAATTTGCCAATAATAATAATAATAATAATCTTTGCACCCCATAAAACAACTATTTGTATAAGTAATTACCCTAAATTATCTTAAACAACTATAAACAACTGTTTTAGAATCATATATACTAATTTAAATACATAATAACATGAGAAAATTTTATCTTCTATTAGTCGTTGCATTATTTGCAACAAGTTCGGCATTTGCCGATATCACCTACGAGTTAAACGGCGGACAACCCAACCCCTACGGCTGGAACTCAAAAGACGATATGTACGAGGCATTCATGACCGATGCCGGTGTTACAGGGTACGTATCAATTGCCGAGTATCAAGAAAGAATGGTAGTAGATGAATCCGGAAACATCACCACTGATGGACTCCATTCACCAGGCATTTGTGTTCAACTCAAAGAAGCAAATGCAAAACAAGCTTTTGCCATGACCGAGAAATGGGGATGGCTCGAAACATACATAATAGATGTATATGACAAAGGTAGTGCTCCGGAAGGGCAAAATAAAAGTTATCGGGCCGACTATGCCGCCGGCGCATTTTTCCTTTGCAGCCAAAGTCTTACATTTCCGGCTGGTCCATCGTTTGCCGAGGCAGGCAAGGATGAGGCTTATCTTCCTTCCTGGGACTACTGCTACGCATTCCCAACCACAGTAACAGAAGCCACCACACTCAAGAATCCTTATCGCGAAGGCTCATGGGAATTTGCAGGTTGGTATAACAACGCTGAATTTACCGGCGACCCGATTACCACTATCAATGCCGATTTCGCAGGCACTCTCTATGCCAAATGGAAATACGTACGCGTAGGCATCACATACGACCTCAATGGCGGCTCAAATAAAATCAACAACCCCTACGGATGGACATCAAAAAGCGACATGTTTGATGCATTTATTGCAGATATAGGACAAACAACAATATACACCCTGGAACAATATAAGGAATTTAGCAATCCTTTTTCGAATATTGCCGGTCAAGAACCAGAAGGATATGCACTTGGCACTCTTTTTAACGCAACCAATATCGAAAGCGTATTTAATATAGAAAGATGGGGTTGGCTAAAAACCTATATCATGGAGTTTCAAAACGCAGAACGTGCAGCAGAACAGGAAGGTACCAAAACAATATATGAACTGAAAGAAACAATATCTGAATCTTCTGCTGTATGGAGATTTGCCACAGCCGCTTTCTTTGTAGAGAAGCAATATACCGGGTGGCCTAAATCAGCCGATTTCACCGAGGCTGGCAAAGACGAGGCTTATTTCTCGGCTTGGGGATACTCTTACGAGCTCACCAACCCGAAATTCCCCGAGGAAGATGTTACTCTCAATGCTGCCGAAAAAGAAGGTTGCACATTCCAAGGCTGGTATGACAACCGCTGGTTTACAGGCGAAGCCGTAACAACAGTGGGCGCAACCACCAACGGCACACTCTACGCACACTGGTCGAGCATCATGGGCGACGATGACAAGACTCTCAACACTCTCCACACCCACTATTATGACGGCACTTACGTTTATGCCTCTACAATAGAGAACAAGGGTTCAAACAAGAGCCTCTACAACATCGACAAGACCGGTGAATACTTCAGCGACAACAACCCCAAAGGCGACCGCAAAGACATCACTTTAGTTCAAGAAGACTGGGTTGCCATCGCAGGTCTCTCAGACGAAGATGTAAATAAGGAAATCGCAGTGGGCACAGCCTTCACAAAGGTTGCCAATGCAGACTTCCCTGTAATTAGCATCGCATCAGCAGCTCCTCAGGCTGCAAGCGCAATCGAAGTCAACAACTACCGCGTAGCCAACTTCAACATCGGTGCCGACAACGCCCATGTCAACAACATCTGGCTCGTAGCTCCTCAAGCAGGCGAATACTGCCACATCACCGGCTATGTGAAAGCCGTATCGGGCGATGAGGTTACCCTCGCATCTTCAAAGGACGAAGCAGACGCATTGGAAATGACAATAAATATTGCCGGCATCGACGACAAGAGCACAATCACTGCAGGCACATGGTACAAACTCACAGGTATCGTAGCTAATGGCGACAAGGCTTTGAAGTTCAACGCTACCGCCTTTGAAGATGTTTCGACAGGCGTTGAAGCATCCGAAATCGGCAGCACCATCGTTCGCGGCATGAACGGCGAAATCGCAGTGAGCGTAGCAGCACCTGCCACAGTGAACGTATATGCCACCAACGGCGCACTCGTAGCCACTCGCAACATTGCCGATAGCGACGCTATCGCAGTGGCTCCCGGATTCTACATTGTAAAAACCGACACCACAGTTGCAAAAGTGTTAGTAAAATAGTTAAGTTTCCCAAGAATGAATGAGGGTGTATCAAAAATAAATTATTTGATACACTCTTTCTATATATAGCTATT
>JBJEKB010000199.1:0-2663 GCA_051878395.1 Muribaculaceae bacterium | reverse complement strand
TAAGGTATTGGTCATTGGCAAATTCCATTGCATTCATCAATGAGAATGACTCCGGTTGCACAGTGTATGACAGGTTGGCATTTGGGAGCAAGAGGTGAGGGTAGGGCACTTCGCTCCAGATTTTGGCGCCCTTGAGAATAATGTCGGTGTATCCGAATGCCGAGAACCAAAATCTTTTCTGAATGCTCAATTCCGTCTTGTTTACAGTGTATTTAGAGCCTAAGAACCCCTTGGGCATATAGGTGTGCTTGAGTGTGAACACAGGCGCGTCGAGGTTGATGGGATAGCGCATCGTCTTTGACTGGTAGAACTTCTCTCCCGGAGCATAGCGCAAAGTAATGTCGAAACCTGCCTCGGTGTAGCGGTTATCCACATCGCCATATCCGTTGATGAATTTCAAAAATTTGGATGCATATTGTATTTCGTGGTTGAACCCAACTTTTATTGAGAAACCACCTTTTCGTTCCATAAGATACTCAAGGCGAGTGCGTCTAAGATATGTCATTTTATCGTCGCGCTTGCGTTTCCAAGCCAAGAACACATTATCCATGTTGGTGAAGAGATAATGTTGTCCGAGCTGATCTACATCGTAGTGATGAATCAATTTAATGGAATGGATAGGCCATTCTCGCGAGTGGTATTTCTTTTTTACGAAAGAGTATTCGAGTTCCCCCTCATATTTGAATTCTGAGTCTCCTGTGCCATAAGCCACATAACCGCGGGCAAACAGATTCGGGTGAAGATTGGCTGTGGTCATTCCACCCACGCGGAATCGCGCACCCTCGAGAGCATTACCACTGATAGTGGTGTTCATCGGACCGAAATCAAATTTGCTATTGGTGTCGCTTGTGGGGAGGTAACCGGTGATGAGGGTGAGAATCACTTTTTCCGACCAATAATATATCGGCACCTCGCGCAATCGAGTGAGAAGACGCGACAATTGGTTCTCTGACGATTTGATTGGCACAACACGATTCTCTTTCCAAAACTCGTCGGGCTGCACCATCGCCTCATCTGAGATAATTTGCTTTCCATCGCCTGTAAACACTTCGTCGCTTTCGGGCTTGTCGAATGAGAAATTCTGATACAAGGTGTTTCGCCTTGCATAAAGCCCTTGCGACGATGGCATTATCTGAAATTCCACTGTCATGTCATCTTTCACCTTGAGGCGAGTTCCGTCGGGTGCTTTTTCGAAGTCTTGAACGATATATATGTTTTGCACATAATTGAGGTTTATCGACTTCGGCACATCGAGTTTCACACGCTTGATGAACATGGTGGTGTCTTCGAGCGGAACATATATTCTACCCAGGAATCCGAACGATTCGGGCGTGTGGGGCAAGAAACTCAATTCGATACATTTGACGCCATCCACCGGGATTGTGTCGCTAAGATAGTATTTATAAAAATTGGTGCCGATATTCGACAATGGGCTCACAAATCGGTTTTGCAACATCGTTACATCGTTGCCGAATATGTCTATCTCGCGGAAAATATCATCGAGGAATCTTTGAACACTCTCTTGGTCGAAAACCTCATCGATTCCCGCACTTTTGATGCCCGAGATTCGCTCTTTCTCCACATGCGGGCTCTTACGGTAATAAACGTCGCTTATTCGCTCCTTTACCGACACGTTGAGAACAGGCTTGCCCGACACCTCGCTGGTATCGACATAATCGAAAATAAACTTGAATTTCTTGAACATCCAGTTCTTCTTCTGTTTTTCGGAGAAGTCGTTAAGTCCAAGATTCATCTTCTCATATTTGTGGTAACTGTAGTAATCGTGATTCTTGGGGTCGTAGAGATGCTTGCGCTTCATCAATTTCTCCACAAATGCTACGGCAGGATTGTTCTTTTTGGAATATTTCTCTTTCTTGGGCTTGACTACAACCTCGTTGAGTGTCACTCCGACAGGCTTCATCAGCACCTCAATTTCATTTTCCTTCCCTTTGTTCACAAAGCACACTTTCTCCTCATATCCCATCGTGTTGAAGTTCACAATTATGAAGTTTGCCTTTGTCGCTATTGCAAATGTGCCGTCCTCCTTGCTCAACGCACCTTTGTCGGAGCCTTTTAAGAAAATCGCTACAAATGGAAGCGGCTCATTAGTTAGAGAATCCCTCACCACTCCTCTTATATATGTTGTGGCAGCAGGGCGGGATTGACCAAGAACCGAAAGCGAAACTACCACTAAAGTGAATACAAAGAAAAAGTATCTATTAATTCTATTCATATATTATTTCGACATACAGACTGCAAAGTTACAACAAATAGTAAAAACAGGCGGGCGGATATGGTCGATTTTTAATTGTATTGAATAGATTTTAGCGTTATTTTGCAGTGAATTGTTACTAAATATCGCTCAAAACAATTTATTTTGCAACCAACTTATGAATTTTTAATTGCACATGGGCAAAGAAATTGAACATAAATATCTTGTGGTGGGAGATGAGTATAAGTCTCTTGCAAAGTCGGTTCATCACATACGTCAAGGGTATCTCTCGACAGAAAAAGAGCGTACCGTGAGGGTTAGAATTTATGATGATAAAGGTTATATAACCGTGAAGGGCGCGAATCACGGCGACACCAGGTTGGAGTTTGAATATGAAATTCCGGTTGCCGATGCCGAGGAGATGCTCGCCACGCTGTGCGTGCAGCCCATC
>JBJEKB010000198.1:0-11478 GCA_051878395.1 Muribaculaceae bacterium | reverse complement strand
TGCGGCGGCGCGTCGGCAAGGGGATTCAAGGTGCGTGTGCTCCGATGGCGGAGCTTGTGCTGCGTAAGCAGCGCTGGGGTGGCGATGCGTGGAGCAATCGGAGTTCTCGGAGCACTCGGAGGGGCTCGCTGACGCTCGCCTGTGGCTCGGTGTGGGGCGCTGCGTAAGCAGCGCCGGGGATTATGTTTTCTATAGGGCCAATAAGGCCAATAGGATTTTTTGGCAAAGATGGGGCGGACGCTTCGCTGCGCCGATTTTTTTCTTTTTTTAGGGCCAATGGGGCTAATAGGGCCAATAGGGCCAATGGGATTTTTTGGCAAAGATGGGGCGGACGCTTCGCTGCGCCGATTTTTCTCTTTTTTAGGGCCAATGGGGCCAATGGGTCCAATGTGATTTTTTGGTAAAGATTGTGTGGGGCAGTCGATGAGGTGAAAAAAAAGTCGCTTGCGGGGCAGGCGACTTTGTGGGGCTTGCTGCAGGCGGTGGGGCTTGCTGGCAGGCGACTTTGTGGGGCTCAAGGGCGGGCGGCTTGCGGGGTTATTCCCACTCGATGGTTGCCGGGGGCTTTGAGCTGATGTCGTAGCAAACGCGGTTTACGCCTTTCACTTTGTTGATGATGTCGTTGCTCACTTTTGCCATGAACTCGTAGGGGAGATGCGCCCAGTCGGCGGTCATGGCGTCGGTGCTTGTAACGGCGCGGAGTGCAACGGCACGCTCGTAGGTGCGTTCGTCTCCCATCACGCCGACGCTCTGCACGGGGAGGAGGATTGCGCCTGCTTGCCACACCTTGTCATAGAGATTCCAGTCGCGGAGCCCTTGGATGAAGATGTCGTCGGCTTCCTGGAGGATGCTCACTTTCTCGGGGGTGATGTCGCCAAGGATGCGCACCGCAAGTCCGGGACCGGGGAACGGGTGGCGATTGATGAGATGCTCCGGCATACCGAGTTTGCGACCCACGTTGCGCACTTCGTCTTTAAAGAGCAGGCGGAGCGGTTCGCAGAGTTTGAGGTTCATTTTCTCGGGGAGACCACCCACATTGTGGTGGCTCTTGATGACGGTTCCGGTGATAGAGAGCGACTCTATGCAGTCGGGGTAGATAGTTCCCTGGGCGAGCCATTTCACATCTTTGATTTTGTGGGCTTCCTCGTCGAAGACATCGATGAAGCCTTTGCCGATAATCTTGCGTTTGCGCTCCGGCTCGGTGACGCCGGCGAGTTCGGCGAAGAATTTTTTGCTTGCATCGACGCCTATCACGTTCAAACCCAAGCCTTGATAGTCGCGCAATACGTTTTTGAACTCGTTTTTGCGAAGCATACCGTGATCGACGAAAATGCAGGTGAGATTGCTGCCGATGGCACGGTTGAGGAGTACGGCAGCCACCGAAGAATCGACGCCGCCACTAAGGCCGAGCACCACGCGGTCGTTGCCGAGTTGCGCCTTGAGTTGAGCCACTGTGGATTCGATAAACGACTCGGCATCCCAGTCCTGCTTACCGCCGCAGATGTCAACCACGAAATTGCGGAGCATAGTAGAGCCGTCGGTGGTGTGGAACACCTCGGGGTGGAACTGAACGCCCCACACCTTTTCGCCGGTGATTTGATAGGCGGCGATGTTCACCTTTTCGGTAGAGGCAATCACCTTGAAATTATCGGGAATTGCCGTGATGGTGTCGCCGTGGCTCATCCACACTTGCGAGTTGGCGGGAATGCCTTTGAGCAGCGGGTTGAGAGTGTCGAACTTCACCAGATGCGCCCTGCCATATTCGCGAGTGCCGGCAGGCTCCACTTTACCGCCGTTGGTGAAAGAGAGGAATTGCGCGCCGTAGCAGATGCCGAGGATGGGGTATTTGCCGCGGATATCGCTCAAATCCACCTTGAAAGCCTTCTCGTCATAGACCGAGAACGGGCTACCGGAGAGGATAACACCAATCACCGAAGGGTCGTCTTTGGGAAACTTGTTGTAAGGGACAATTTCGCAATATTGGTTCATCTCGCGCACACGACGTCCGATGAGTTGTGTGGTTTGAGAGCCAAAATCGAGAATAATGATTTTCTCTTGCATAGAGTGTTATATTTTGGTTTGTGCAAAGTTAGTCAATTTGCCGAAATTACCGAAATCGGGAGCCGGAAAACAGCACAAAAGCATCAATACCACTGCACGCCATTCTGGCTCGAGCTTCGTTTGTCGTATTTGAGGTCTTGGAGCAGCGAGCTCTTCACGGCGATGTGGAAATTGTAGCTCTTGTAGGGACCCACCGGCACGAAACTTGCGCTCATAGTGAAGCAGTGCAAGTCACGCGAGATGGTACAGTTCATATATGCTATTTTCCCGGTGTCGAAGTTGTAACTTGCCGAGAAATTGAAATTCCAGTTGGGGGTAGGGCGCAGATTGCCCGAGAAACTGAGGTTTTGTGTAATCTTGCCGTTGTATTCCATCTTCTTCTTGTTGAAAGTGCCGTAGCCGTAGTTGATGGAGTAGTTAATCGAGAGGCTCCAGGGGAATTCCCATTTCACATAGCCGTCGGGAGTCATCTCGTATTGCCCGTTTTCGTTCCTCTTGTCGTTATCCTCCTCGTTTTGGTTGCGCCGGTTGTCGGCGTATGACTGCAGCGCGTCGGGAGTGTTTGAGTCCTTCTTGTCGTCCTCCTTCTTGTTGTCTTTTTTGCGCTTGAAAGTGGAATTGTTGAAAGTGTAGGAGAAGGAAGTGCCGGTGCTCGAGAGGCGACCGATACCTTTGCCCGCCTTCCAGCGAGGCACATTCACGCGCACCGGGTTGCCGGAGGAGTTGAGCTGGTAGGTATATACATCCCAAGTGGAGCTGAGGCTGAGGTTGAAATTCTTCATCAGACGCAGCATGATAGAAGCGTTGATATTGCTCCAATTCATCGAGTCGGCGGCGAAATTGTAGCTCTGGCTGATAGAGAGATTCTCGATAAGCGACACCTTCTTCACGCCGGTGCTATCCTGGTCGCTCTTCACCTTCATCTCGAGGTTGTTGGCGAGAGTCCAACTCATGGTTCCCGATTTTCCGGTGCCCACCGAGCCGAAAATACCGTGTTGGAAATAGGAATATTTGCGTTGCTTCACCTCTCCGCCCTGAGTGTATTGGTAAGAGCCGTAGTAGCCCCAGAACGGCGAACTGAAATCGGGCGACGCGCTGAACGAAATCGACGGCGAGAACACGTGGCGAATCATCTTCACCTTATCGCCGAAAATCTTCAGCGGCACGTAGAAGCCATACAGCTTGGTGTCGAGCGAAATCGACCCCGAGAAGTCGAACACATTGTAGAAATTGTAGGTAGTGTCCACCACCACCTCAGCCGACGAATTCGGGTCCCACGCGCGGCGAATCTTGCTTGTGTACATGCGGTCGTTGAGTGAGAGCGAAGGGGTGATGTTGATGTATTTGAACACGTTGAAAGTGGCGGAAATCGGCATCGAGTGCTTCATACCGTTGCGCCAGTCTTTCACCAGACTTTTCTTGAAAAACTCGTCTTGTTTAGAGGTGAGCGAGTTTTGGAAGATACCCGAATAAGAAATCTTGATTTTTTCGTACCACTTCTCCTCACCGACAGCCTTTTTGCGCTTGAAAGGCGCCAACTGCGACATTGTTACGGTAACATTGGGGAACGACACCGTGAGAGTGGAGTCGGCGGTGCGTTGCGACACATTGGCGGTGGTCGAGAGACTCCATTTTGAATTCGGGAAGCGGTAGGTCATATTCACCGTGCTACTCTTGGTGTTTTCGGTGAACGAATTGTTGTAGTAGCTGTTGATATCGTTGCGCGAATAGCCGCTTGTGGCGAAGTTTACACTCGCCGAGAGGCTCATATTCGGATTAGCCTTGCTATCTTGCGTGTGCGACCAAGTGAGGCGGAAGTTCTTCATCTTCACATAGTCGGGCGAGCCCTTGTCGCCATCGACAGTGGTGAGGAAACTCACGTTGAAATTGCCGGAGAACTTGTATCGCTTGACATAGGAAGAAGTGGCATTGATTCCCCAAGAGCCTTTGGTGTAGATTTCGCCGGTGAGCGAGAGGTCCATATTGTCGTTGATTGCAAAATAGTATCCGCCATCGCGCAAATAGAAGCCGCGGTTGTAATCCTCGCCCACGGTGGGCACGATGATACCGCTTTGGTATTTGCTGCTGAAGGGGAAGTAGCCAAACGGCACGGCAACAGGGAGCGGCACATCGGCGAGCACCATATAGACAGGACCGGTGACGATATTCTTCTTGGGCTTCACCTTACCCTGAGTAATTTGGAAATAGAAGTGAGGGTGCTCGTGGTCGTCGCAAGTGGTGTAGCGCCCATCCTTGATGTAGTATTCGTCGTTGGGCATCTTCTTGGTGAGACCGCCGGTGAGATAGCCCTCGCCTTGCTCGGTGATAACATCCTCGATAAGACCCTTTTGCGTCTTGAAATTGTAGGTCATCTTCTTCGACTGGTATTCACCGCTCGGGTCGTTGAAGACCGGGGTACCCACCACCTCGCCGGTGCTGTCGGGGCGACCGATGGCATCCACGATGCTGGTGCGCATATCCATCTTAATCTCGTCGGCAGAGAGATTGATGTTGCCATATTTCACCACGCTGTTGCCATACATGAACGCCGTGTTTTTGCCGATGAAAATCAGCGAGTCTTTGGCGGTGAAATCGACGGAGTTGTCGAGATCGACCTTCTCCTTGACAAAACGCGGCTTGCGAGCCGAGGAATCGATTGCGATTGTATCGGCTACTTCGATTGAATCGGCTATTGCTTGAGTTTGAGGCTCTTGCGGCATAGAATCGACTTGTGCCGGGGCGATGGAATCTGTTGGGGCGATGGAATCGACGGGAGTAAGCTCAATTGTGTCTTGAGGCTCTGCAGGCTCGATTTTGCTCGGTTTCGCACCCGGGCGCGGAGGCACAACGATTGTGGGGAGAGTGCGCTTGATTCGTTTCATCGAGTCGGGGCGAGTGCGATGGCGCGCTCGAATCGACACCGGACTCTCAATCGAGTCGGAAGAAGTGTCGAGTTGGGGCGACTCACCGGGCTGGGTAGCGCTCATCACAACACAACCCAAAACGAGAATCAAAATCGGTATGTATATATTTTTTAAGTTCAAACGAATCTAACGCTTTGTTTTTCAACAAATTTCATGCGAGCGACAAGGTGGACCGCGGTGCATGTGGCGCTGCCGGGCACATTGCCTCTCACACAACGGTGCAAAGATACATAATATTTTTCAAAGTGAGAGAGTGTTTTCGATTGTTTAAGACTTAGGCGGGGCGGTTTTCTTGATATGTAGCCATAGGGGAGAGAAAAGAGGCGGACCGTGTGAGCCCGCCTCCTGTATAAAGTTGGTTGAGATTAGTAAATGATAACAGCCGAGAGAGGAGCGAGTTTGCCGGCGAGAGTGCCTTTATTCACTGTAAATTCGGAGCCGGACACTTTGTCGGTGTAGGTGCCGTCGGGGAGGGTAGTGGCAATGCCCGCCTCGGCGTCGTTTTCAGCGAGGTTGATGATAGCGATGCCCTTGCCGCCACGTTCCACGCTCACGACAGTGCTGTCGGCAGACACTTGCACATTCTCGGTGGTTCCTGCCATAGCGTGGCGGAACTTGTTGGCTTCGACAACAACCGGAGATTTGAAAGAATCGTTACCACGAGCACCGATGAGGTTGTTGCCCCAATAGTTTTCGGGAGTTCTGCCGTCGGGACGCGAGTAGAAGAGCGGAGTGCCGAATTGGCGAGCGGTGAGGAACACCCAGCCGAGGGCAATCACGTTGTCGTCGATAGAAGCGCTTTCGTGGGCGTTGCAATATGTGTCGTGCGACTCAACCCAAGTGATAAGTTTCTTGGCTTCAACCGGGTGGCACCAGTCGAGGAGGTCTTCGCCGGCAGTTGAGTGGCTGTTGAGCACCTTGCGGAGTTTGCCACCGAAATTGCTTGCAGTGAGGCCCATATACTCGGCATATTCGGTTTCCTTAGTGTTTTTGTCTTGAAGCACCTCGCCATAAACGAAGAGCGAATCCATGGGGAGAGCGAGTTTCACGCCCTTCACCTCCTTGCGACCGGTAGCGATGTCCCAGAAATCGTTTTCTTTAGCTTTTGGGTCGAGCGGGTCGCTGGGGAGACCTATGTGCTTGGCAGTGTCGTAGCGGAAACCGCGAGCGCCGCAAGCGAGGAGGTCGTTGACATAGAGCATGTAATAGTGCTGGAAGTCGGGGTTTTCGGTGTTAACATCGGGGAGACCGCCCATCTCGCCGGTGGTGCATTGCATACGGTCGTTGTAGTCGGTGATAGGAGTGAGGCCATTGGCGTGGTAGAGGTTGTCCATACCGCCCACAGCGTTGAGGAGGTCGGCTTTCACTTTCGAGCGGTCGATAGCGGTGTGGTTGGGGAGGACATCGACGATGATTTTGACGCCGTATTTTTTAGCTTCGGCGCAGAGAGCGATAAATTCGTCGCGCGTGCCGAGTTGGTAGTTGCCGATTTTCCAATCGGTGGGCTGGTAGTGATAGTACCATTTGCCTTCGCCAAAGAGTTGCATACCGGCATTTTCGCCTTCGATGCAAGTGTTAGCCGGGGAAGTTTGCACAATGGTGTAACCGGCATCGGCGATCTCTTTCATGTTTTCCTTAATAGTGTTGAACGACCAGGACCATGCATGGAGGATAATGTCGTTGTTGCAGTCGGCTGCCGGAACAGCTTCGGCAGATTTGTTGCCACAGGAAACGCCAAGGAGACCGAGCGCGGCGATAAGAATAAGTTTTAAATTTTTCATAAGGTGATAATGTGTTGATAATTTGTGAATCAGAGTTTATTGTGGTGCTAAGGTAGGCATTATTTTTGAAACTGCCAAAAATAAATTAAAACCGCCTGAGAAGAAGGCGGTTTTAAAGAGGGTTGAATTTGTTTAGTCTCGGGAGCGACCGAGGAAAATCATTACATAATAGATGAGGGTTGCGAGGCTGCCGAGAGCGGCTACGACATAGGTGTAGGCGGCGCTTTTGAGAGCATCGCGAGCATTATTGTTCTTAGAGCCGGTTGCGATTCCCGATTGCCCGAGCCAAGCGATAGCCCTGCGGCTGGCGTCGATTTCCACCGGGAGGGTAACGAAGCTAAACAGGGTGGTCATTGCAAAAAGGATTATTCCCACAAGCATAATCTGCGGCATGGTCTCGATGAGCAAAATGCCTGCGAGAAGCACCCAACTCATCCATTGCGAGGCAAAACTCACCACCGGCACGAGCGATGAGCGGAGGCGAAGCGGGGCATAGGCGGTGGCGTGCTGCACTGCGTGTCCGCACTCGTGGGCGGCTACGGCGGCTGCCGCGATGCTGTTGCTTGCAAACACCCCTTCGCTGAGGTTCACGGTGCGGTTGGAGGGATTATAGTGGTCGGTGAGCATCCCCGGGGTGGAAGTTACAGTAACATCATAGATGCCGTTGTCGCGGAGCATCTTCTCCGCCACCTGCCGTCCGGTGAGACCATTGTCGGTGGGGATGCGGGAATATCGTTCAAACTTCGATTTCAACGACTGTTGTGCCAAGAAACTAAACAGAGCTACTAAGCCAAAAATTAGATAAATCATAATATTGTCATTATTTTGTGAGTATAAAATGTAATGAGCAAAAAATGTGCCAAAGATAGAAAAATCCTCAAACTCGACAATAAATGCGAGTTTGAGGATAGTTTAATGGATTGCTACATTATTAATAGTTATATTCTGTCAGTTCCTTGCCGAGAGGAGTGATAACAGATTCGAAATCGTAGGCATAAATCGAGATTTCCACCTTTCCGAGCGCATAGCACCCGATTTCGTAGGGGTTGTAAACCAGGACAATGCGGCAGTTGTTGCTGTCGATGTAGAAATTGTCGGTAACGTAAAACTCCGAGAAATCGACGAGAAATCCTTTCTCTTTAAGCTGGTCGAAAGATTCCACTTCGTTTTGTGCCAAGAGCTGGTTTGCTACCATTCCCCGGAATTTATCCCCATCGGTGTTGAACATATCGGAAATCGACACTACTTTTCGGCTCTCGATATCATAGTTGATAAATCGGGAGTAGGAATAGCCGTGGGCTGCGCCATCCATATAATCGTAATGAAGCACCTGGAACACCATCGAGCGTTTTGAAACCGATATCGGTGACATTTTCACGGTGTGAGTGCTTGTAAAGCGTCCGCTTTCGGGAAGCTTGTTTGCCACCTTGATGTTTTCTACCTCCTCGGAGGCATAGTCGTAGTTTTCGATAAAGCGATCGACAGCCTCGAAAATGTTGGCAGAAGTGCTGTCGCCGGGGAACATAGCCGATTTTATCGAATCGGCAAGCGCTTTGTCGGCTACGCCATTGATGCTCTTGGGGTAGAACATATACACCTCGTTGCAACAATAAGACGCCTCTCCGGGGTGGAAATTAGCATCTCCTTTGAGGTCGAAAGAGATGGTTTTCTTCTTGGAGAGAGTTTCAAACAACGATTCGGGTGCAGAAGTGGCGCTCTCTGTGTTCTTGGCGTTACAAGCAGCGAGCAGAAGCACAATGATGCATGCAATTGTGGTTTTCTTCATATCAAATAAAATGTAAAACTATATGATAACGCAAAAGCGCGGCGAAAAGTTCGGTTTTACCGACAAAATTTTAGAGAGCAGGAGTCTGTTCCTTCTTGAGGTCCTCGTAGAATATTACGATAGAGGTGTAGATGTAGGGATAGAGGAAGATGAAACCCACACCGCAAGTGATAAACGAGAGGATAATCCAGCCGATGAAACTGAGGCAAAGCATGAAAAAGTCCATCTTGTGGCCTTCCATCATGGCGCAACTTTGGTCAATTGCTTGCATTGCAGTGAGTTGAGGGTTGTCCTTCATGATAAGGAATGCCATAGAATAGCGGATGGCAGCGATGATACCGGGAACAATCAGAAGGAGAGACCACAAAAATGTGAAAATCGAAACAAGCAAGCCGAGGAGGAAAGTGTTGACAAAATTGTCGAAGCCCTTGAACAAGCGTGCAAAGTCGAATTGGCGACCTTCGAGGTTGTCGCACATTACGAGGTAATAGCCGAATGTGAGAGGACCTGTAAGGATAATAGAGCCTACATAAGTGAATCCGGCGGCACTCATAATAAGGATTAGCAGAATAGTAACAAGCACCATATTGCCCCAATTACCTTTGAGAGAGGCGCGTGCTTCGGTCATAATTTCGGAAGAAGTTCTCATTGTTTAAAAATTTAGATGTTTAAGATATGCAAAATTAATATTTTTTGAGAAACAAAGAATAAAAATGGTGGAAATAATGAACAAAGGGGGGTTAAAATAGCAAATTCCGTTTCATATTAGCGAAAAATGCCGTAACTTCGCAGAATCGAACAAAACTTAAACCAAAACATAAATGCAAAACGAACAAGAGACAATGAATCAACCGACGGGATTGCCCGAAAATGCGTTCCGGGAGTTGAAAGAGGGGGAACGATATGTTCCGCCCATGAATCCGGGGAAAAACTACCCCGAAGTAACAGTGTATTCGGTAACAATCGGACTTGTGATGGCGGTAATCTTCAGTGCCGCCGCCGCATTCCTCGGATTGAAAGTGGGGCAGGTGTTTGAAGCCGCCATCCCTATTGCAATTATCGCAGTGGGCTTGTCGAGTGCCACCGGGCGCAAGAACGCCCTTGGCGAGAATGTCATCATCCAGTCGATAGGCGCATGCTCGGGAATCGTGGTAGCCGGAGCGATTTTCACCCTCCCGGCTCTGTATATTCTCCAGGCAAAATATCCCGAAATCACCGTAGATTTCTTGAAGATATTCCTCAGCTCGTTGCTCGGCGGTGTGCTTGGAATCCTGTTCTTCATCCCGTTCCGCAAATATTTCTGCGCCGACCAGCACGGAAAATTCCCCTTCCCCGAGGCCACAGCCACCACACAGGTGCTCATCTCGGGCGAGAAAGGTGGCGGACAGGCAATGCCGCTCATTATCGCCGGTCTTGTGGGTGGTGTGTATGACTTCATCCTCTCCACATTCGGATGGTGGAGCGAAGTGCTCACAACCACAGTGATACCTGCAGGACAGCGCTTTGTGGAGAGCACCAAGATGGTGTTTAAAATCAACACCGGCGCAGCGCTCCTCGGTCTCGGCTACATCGTGGGTCTCAAATACAGTTTCATCATCTTTGCCGGCTCGGCATTTGTGTGGTGGATTATCATCCCGCTCATGAGCATGGGCGTGGATGCAGGTGTGGCACCCGAAACAATTTTCTCGGGAAGCGCACGCTTCATCGGCATCGGTGGCATCGCAATGTCGGGCGTTATCGGCATCATAAAGTCGTGGGGCATTATCCGCAATGCCATTGGACTTGCCACTAAGGAAATCGGCGGTAAAGGCGGCGAAAAGCGCAACATCCTCCGCACCGAGAAAGACATGTCGATGAAAGTGCTCGCATTCTCGCTCCTTGCAGCATTTGTGATTACATTTGTATTCTTCTATATCGGTGTGATAAACAACCTCATGCAAACCATCGTGGCGTTCTTCGTCGTTACCGTGATTGCCTTCCTCTTCACCACCGTGGCAGCCAACGCTATCGCCATTGTGGGTAGCAACCCGGTGTCGGGCATGACATTGATGACACTCATCATCGCATCGGGCGTGTTTGTGGCAATCGGACTTAAAGGCGCATCGGGCATTGTCGCATCAATGGTAATCGGTGGTGTTGTGTGCACAGCGTTGTCGATGGCAGGCGGCATGGTTACCGATATGAAAATCGGCTACTGGCTTGGCTCGACCCCGCAAAAACAGCAGTCATGGAAATTCCTCGGCACAATTGTGTCGGCAGCGACAGTGGGCGGTGTGATGCTCATCCTCAACGATGTGTATGGCTTCACAGGCGACAAAGCCCTCGTTGCTCCGCAAGCCAACGCTATGGCAGCTGTGATTGAGCCGCTGATGATGGGTGGCGAGACACCTTGGCTCCTTTATGGCGTGGGCGCAATCCTCGCCGTACTTCTCAACTGGCTCGGTGTTCCGGCATTGGCATTCTCGCTCGGTATGTTCATTCCGTTGCAGCTCAACACCCCGCTTCTCGTGGGCGGTATCATCAGCTGGTTTGTATCCACTCGCTCGAAAGACGAAGCCCTCAACAAGGCACGCCTCGAGCGCGGCACCCTCCTTGCTTCGGGATTCATCGCCGGCGGCGCATTGCTCGGTGTGGTGAGCGCTGCCCTCAAATTTGCCGGTTTTGAATACAATTACAGTGCTCCCGAAACCCAGTTGCAACTCCTCGGACTTGTGGCATACATAGCACTCCTTGTATATTTCACATGGGATTGCCTCCGAGCCAAAAAAGACGCATAATATCAACTAATAGAGAATCGGGGTGGTGTCGATGATGCCACCCCGATTTATTTCGGTATTTCCGTGGTAGCATTGGCTACCACGCATTGATAATGATTGTCTCGAACTGTAACATGGCGCAATTTTGCCATTTGCACATCTGCCACATA
>JBJEKB010000197.1:0-2684 GCA_051878395.1 Muribaculaceae bacterium | reverse complement strand
AGAGGATATTTGTGGAGCATTATAGGTTACAGTGCCGAGATAGCAGCAACCAAGTCCATACATTTCGGCAACGGTGTTAAACTGCTGCGCAACACACACTGTGTCGATCACTGCCGACATAAAAGATTGAAAGTTGCGGAAACCGGGAAAGGCATTTCTGCAATTGCACCATTTCTCGAAACGATTGAAATCGGCACAGAATGTAAGAATAAGAGGTGCGGAAACCGATGCGGGTTGGTTGAAATGACATTCTGCCAATTTCTTTTTCTTCTCTTCATCGCGAGTGGCTACCACACTGTATAATTGCATATTGCCGGTTGTTGGAGCATGAGCTGCAATTTCAAGTAAAGAATGAACTAATTCATCGCCCACTTTTTTATCGCTAAATGAACGAATAGTCTTCCTATTAACGAAATAATTATCCATATCAAATTAATTACAAATTTATCACAAAAATAATCATTATTTTTTATTTGTCAAAACAATAATCAATCCGAAATAATCAAAGAAAAACAATTTGGGAAACTTTTCATTAATATGAAATCTATAAATAACTGAAAATCAATACAGCAAATTAGTGTTTTGGAAAACTTTATAGAAGCAATTATCATCCATGATTTAAAAACTTATTAACAAGATGAATTTTTTCCACCAAAATTGTTGTTTAATCGAGATTTTATTGCAAACTTTGCAGACGTAATTCAATCAAAACATATACAACTAACTCTATTTCCTGAGAATACACATTAATTTAAATTATTTTTACTGCAACGATGGACTTTTACAGTTATGACGAGGTGTACAACGCTACCCTCAAATATTTTAAGGGAGACGAACTTGCCGCTCGCGTGTGGTCAAGTAAATACGCCTTAAAAGATTCGTTCGGTCATATTTTTGAGTTGACTCCGGACGATATGCATCATCGTCTTGCATCGGAATTAGCAAGGATAGAACGCAACTATCCAAATCCGATGCCTGAAGATGAAGTATTTTCATTGATTCAAGGGTTTAAATACATTGTTCCTCAAGGTAGCCCTATGAGCGGAATTGGTAACAACTATCAAGTTGGCTCACTTTCCAACTGCTTTGTTATCGGCATTGATGGCGACCCTGATTCCTACGGAGGAATTATCAAAATCGATGAAGAGCAAGTGCAACTCATGAAACGCCGCGGAGGGGTAGGGCACGACCTATCTCACATCCGCCCAAAAGGCTCGCCGGTTAAAAATTCCGCACTCACATCTACCGGTCTCGTTCCTTTCATGGAACGCTATTCAAATTCTACACGCGAAGTTGCTCAGGATGGTCGCCGCGGCGCATTGATGCTCACCGTAAGCATCAATCACCCCGACTCAGAAGCCTTTATCGATGCCAAGATGACCGAAGGCAAAGTTACAGGTGCCAATGTATCGGTGCGCATCGATGATGAATTTATGAGAGCTGCTGTCGAAAAACGTCCATACGTCCAGAAATATCCTGTTCACAGTGAAAATCCATTATATTCCAAGGAAATAGATGCAGCAACATTGTGGGCTAAAATCGTTCATAATGCATGGAAGAGTGCCGAGCCGGGCGTTTTGTTCTGGGACACAATAACACGCGAAAGTGTTCCCGACTGCTATGCCGACCTTGGATTCCGCACCATCTCCACAAACCCGTGCGGAGAAATTCCTTTGTGTCCTTATGACAGCTGCCGTCTTTTGGCTGTTAATCTTTACAGTTATGTTGTGAATCCATTCACTAAAGACGCCTACTTCGATTTTGATTTGTTCAAGAAACATATCGCATCGGCTCAACGCCTCATGGACGACATTATCGACCTTGAGATGGAGAAAATCGAGAAGATTCTCAGCAAGATTAAATCCGACCCCGAGACCGATGAAGTGAAACAAACCGAATTGAATTTGTGGAACAAGATACGCACCAAGACACTGAAAGGTCGCCGTACCGGTGTAGGCACAACAGCAGAAGGTGATATGCTTGCAGCTCTCGGTTATACCTATGGAACAGAAGAAGCCACTTCATTCTCCGAGAAAGTGCACAAAACTTTGGCTCTTGCTGCCTACAGCTCTTCTGTCAACCTCGCCAAAGAGCGTGGGGCATTTGAAATCTTCGATGCCGAAAGAGAGAAGAACAATCCGTTTATCAATCGCCTCAAAGACGCCGACCCCGAATTGTATGAAAATATGTGCAAATACGGACGTCGCAATATCGCATGTCTCACTATTGCCCCGACCGGCACAACAAGCCTCATGACACAGACCACATCGGGTATCGAACCGGTGTTCCTCCCTGTGTACAAACGCCGCCGCAAGGTCAACCCCAACGATCCCGAAGCGCATATCGACTATGTAGATGATACCGGCGATGCCTTTGAAGAATACATCGTCTATCATCACAAGTTCATAACATGGATGGAAACACAAGGCATCCCTGTTAAGTCCGACTATACCCAAGAGGAACTCGATGCTATCGTTGCCCGCTCTCCTTATTACAAAGCAACTTCCAACGATGTTGACTGGCTTGAGAAGGTGAAGATGCAGGGTAGGGTGCAGAAATGGGTAGATCACTCAATTAGTGTTACAATAAACCTTCCAAACGATGTGAGTGAAGAACTTGTAAACACACTTTATGTCGAGGCATGGAAGTCGGGATGCAAGGGATGTACCATATACAGGGATGGC
>JBJEKB010000196.1:0-11538 GCA_051878395.1 Muribaculaceae bacterium | reverse complement strand
GACCGTTTAGTTGTTGTAGCCGGGAAATGACATTAGGTTTTATAGAGGAAAGATACGGAAATATCCTCGATTTTCAGCATCTTGGCGCATAAGAAATCTTTAAAAGCGAAAAGGAGTGCCGAAGCACTCCTTTTTATGGTTGTAGAAACCGGAATTAGCAAGGAAGAGCAGCGTTTGTTTTGTGAACAGCGGCAGCACTCTTTGCGAAGAGTTCTTTTTCCTCGTCGTTGAGTTCGATTTCGATGATTTTCTCGATACCGTTCTTGCCAAGGATACAAGGAACACCGATGCAGAGGTCTTTTTCGCCATATTCGCCTTCGAGGAGAGCAGAGCAAGTGATCATAGCTTTGCTGTCGTTGAGGATAGCGCGAACCAAAGAAGCTGCAGCAGCACCGGGAGCATACCATGCCGAAGTGCCGAGGAGACCGGTGAGAGTAGCACCGCCCACCATAGTGTCGGCAGCAACCTTAGCGAGAGTCTCTTTGTCGAGATATTGAGAAGCGGGCACGCCACGATTAACAGCGAGGCGAGTCATAGGAATCATTGTAGTGTCGCCGTGGCCACCGATAACGAAGCCGTCAACATCGTTGTAGTCGGCACCCATAGCTTGGCTCAAATAGTAGCGGAAGCGAGCGCTGTCGAGTGCGCCACCCATACCGATGATTTGGTTTTTGGGAAGACCGCTAACTTTGTGGATGAGGTAAGTCATAGTGTCCATCGGGTTGCTAACGCAAACGATGATAGCCTTGGGAGAGTATTTCAAAACATTTTCTGTAACGCTCTTAACGATACCGGCATTAACACCAATGAGCTCTTCGCGAGTCATACCGGGCTTGCGAGGAATACCAGAAGTGATGATAACAACGTCGCTGTCGGCTGTTGCTGCATAGTCGTTAGTTACGCCTTTGATAGTGGCATCGAGGCGAAGAATGTTGGCGGCTTGCATCATATCCATAGCCTTACCTTCAGAAACGCCTTCTTTGATGTCGAGGAGAACCACTTCGTGAGCGATACCTTCGTTGATTAACACATTAGCACATGTTGCACCTACGTTACCGGCGCCAATTACTGTTACTTTAGACATAATTTTAATTTTTAATATGGTTGTTGTTTAAATATTCGATATGATCTCTTTTTGCAACGCAAAATTAGCAATAAATTTATAAATAAAGAAATTCTAAAAGATTATATGGTTTAAATATTGTTATAAAATCAATAAACCAATTCACCTTTGCCCTGACGAATGATTTCAGGGGAATCGCCGAGGCAGTCGATTACGGTGGAAGCGGTGATGTCGCCTCGCCCCGCATCGATAACGAGCGACACTTCGCGGGCGTAGCGCTCGGCGAGGAGTTCAGGCTCGGTGGCATAGTCTTCGTCGTCGATAGGCACTGAGGATGTGAGTATCGGGTGCCCGAGAGCCTCAATCAAGGCTTGGCACACTTCGTTTTCAGGGATTCGGATGCCCACGGTTTTACGCCCCTTGAAGGCTTTTGGAAGTTTGCTGAGTGCGGGGAGGATGAAAGTGAACGGTCCCGGGACATTGGCACGCATCAGCCTGAAAATATCGTTGGAAATGCGAGCATATTCGGCAGCCATAGCGATATCGGCGCAGATTATCGAGAGCGATGTCTTGTCGGTCTTCTCCTTCTTGATGTCGCAGATGCGCTGGATGGCAGAGTTTTGCAACGCATCACACCCGAAAGCATACACTGTGTCGGTGGGGTAGATGATTATTTCACCATCTGCCATTGCCTTCACTGCAGCGGCTATGTGCTTATCGTTTATGGTATTACGAAGGTTTAGAATGTTCATGGCTTTACAATATATTGGGTGATTTGAGTTGCTGAAGCGTATTTGCGGAGTAGAGAGATGGTCCATTCCATCATCTCCTCGAGTGGCATTTCGAGGGCAAATGCATTGATATTCACATGAATGGCGGTTGTCGAAAGTCCCATTTTGGTGCGCTCTTCGTCGCTTGTCGGTGTGCCGATGCCACCTATTGCATCGCGATACACCGGAAGCCCTTCGATATTGAGCAGCCCTCGACCGATGCCTTCAAACTTCTCGCCGGCTTGTCCCACACCGAGAGTGAGAGTGTCGCCCACAATCTTGTCGGCATCGAAGCCACCGATTGCATATCCGCTGTGCATCGATGCAAGGTTGATGAGGTCAACGAGAGTGTCGATGTGGTAAAGTTCCATCCCTTTGATAATGCGGCGGCAGAGAGCCTCGCTCGACACGCGGTAACGGTTGGGGTCCTTTCCCAGTGCGCGGTAAAGCATCCGAGTGGCGTAAATGGCGGGGCGGCGGTTGATTTCGAGCAGTTGGTAGGTGGATTTGAGCCGTTCCCCCTCGGCATGGATTTCCTCCCAAAGTTCGTCGCTCGAGGCGGTGTTCACCACATTTGCTCTAATCACTCCGATTTGCATCTCGGGGCAAATTTCTTTGATTTTATCTTCGATAAAAATTTCCATATCAATCCTTTCAAAGTCGCTTGCAAAGATAATGCTTTTTTGTTGAGAAACATAAAGAAAAACTAATTTAGATAGCGACGCCAAAATATTTTATTAACTTTGCAAAGTTATATGATGTCAATCGGATACATATCCGCTAAAGGACACTTGATAAAGATAGAAAACCATGGGTGATTTTTACCGGACAATAAAGGCGCCGTCGGAGGGGCTGTACAAGGAGAAAATGAGCAAATTTATCTCCTTCGCAGTGCCTGTGCAGACCGGCGAGGAGGCAAAAGAAGTGGTTAAACACTATCAAAAGGAATATTACGATGCCCGCCATGTGTGCTGGGCGTATATGATAGGGGCTGCTCGCACGGAATTTATGTCCAACGACAACGGTGAGCCTTCGGGCACAGCCGGGAAGCCTATTCTCGGGCAGATAAATTCGTTTGAACTCACTAATATCGTGATAGTTGTGGTGAGATATTTTGGCGGCATCAAACTGGGCACTTCCGGGCTGATTGTGGCATACCGGGAGGCTGCAGCCGAGGCTATCCGAGCAGCCGAGATTATCGAGTGCCACGAGGAGGCTACGGTGTCGTTTACATTTCCCTATCTTGCGATGAACGATGTGATGCGAGAGATAAAACGGGATAATCTGCGCATTGTGGAGCAAATTTTCGACAATGTGTGCACAATGACGGTGTCGATAAGGCGCGATGAGGCGGCGGGATTTGCTTCCCGCATTTCGGAAATCGACGGCACGTCGGTGTTAGAGTAAATCTATAATTTCGTTAAGCGAAGCGACTGTGGCAGTGGCGACATTCTCCTCCACCTGCACACCCTTGCGGTTGAAAAATATCGTGCGCCAACCCATGTGGTGCGCGCCGAGGATGTCGGCATCGTAGTTGTCGCCAATCATGACAATCTCGTCGGGAGCGCAACCGCAGCGTTGCATGGCACATTCAAAAATTCCGGGCAGAGGCTTGGTGATGCCCACCTCGTCGCTCAAGACCATAATTTTGATGTAGTTTTCGATGCCTCCCGAGCGGAGTTTGCGCGCTTGAATGCCGATGAAACCGTTGCTGAGAGCGCCCACAAGATAGCGGTGCGAGAGATGCTCCAAAAGCGCGTCGGCTCCCGGAACGATAATCGAGCGATTGGCAAGGTTGTCGAGATACCAGTTGTTCATCTCGCTGCCGATAGAGGTGTCGTGCCAACCAATCCGCTCAAGGGCATAGCGGAAACGCTCTGCCACAAGAAAGTCTTTTTCGATTTTGCCGTAGTGGTATAATTCCCATAATTCGGTGTTTTTCTGCTTGTATTCTTCTACAAACCGGTCGCGCAGACCGGGGTCGCCCACGAAATGGCCGTAGGTCTCGAGCAAGGCGAGTGGAGAATTGGCAGAGAAGTCCCACACTGTGTCGTCGATATCGACAAATACCGTTTTTATTTTGTTGAAAGCGTTGAGCATAAGTGAGATAGAATTAAAATTGGTCGATGCGCCACCATTTGTAGCTTATATTGTTGTCGTAGGTGTCGGTTTCCTCGCGGCGCTTGATGAAACGCACACATTTTATAGTAACCGGAAGGGCTACCACCTCGTAGATAGTCTTGAGGAGAGCCTGAGTCCAGATTAGCGACAAAATTGTGAATATGGGAAGAATCCCGAGAAAGGCGATTGGGAAGAAAATCACCGAATCGACACTCTCGCCAAAGAGGGTCGAAACCACAGCGCGGAGCGAAAACATCCGCCCCTCGCATTTCACCTTCATGCGGCTCATGACGTATGCATTGACCATCGAGCCGCAGATGAATGCGATGAAACTGCCGGTGAGGATTCTCCATGTGTTGCCAAACACTGCATCCACCGCCTCCTGCCCGGTCCATGATGGGTCGGGTGGCATCACGATGCAGAGTTGCAGGAACATTACGAATATGAAATTCATGAGAAATCCGAGCCAAATCACCAAGCGCGCCTTGCGAAATCCATACACCTCGACAATGCAGTCGTTGATAATGTAGGAAACCGGAAACACGAGCAGTCCGGCAGTGAAAGTAAACCATCCCACCTTCACCACTTTCACCTCGAGAAGATTGGCGAGGATGAGGAAAACACAGAACAAAACTGTGAGCAACAGAAAAATTGTTGTGAAACTACGCTTCATGAAGAGAAAAATTTTCACAAAAATACAACATAATCGCGAGATAGAAAAATCGGCGACAGTAAAAGCCCTCTATATAATAAGGAGTGAAAACGGCAAATATCGATGATTGGAAAAGCGGCGATATGCATCGACAAAATGAAAAGCATAAAAAAAACGGCAAAAAAAGTTGTTATATGGCTGATAATTAAAAAAAAATTCCGATATTTGCACTTGAATTTTTTAGGGAGGATTTCGGACAACGAAATTCGCTCAAAAAAATGTCGCAAAAATTGAATAATAATAACAAAATCAATAAAGACAATAAAATCATGACTAAAGCAGACATTGTAAATGAAATTGCCAAATCAACTGGGTTTGACAAATCGCAAGTTCTCGAAACTTTGGAATTATTTATGGAAATTGTAAAAGATTCTTTGAGCAACGACAAGAATGTATATCTCCGCGGTTTCGGTAGTTTCATTGTAAAGACTCGTTCACAAAAAACAGCCCGCAACATTTCACAGGGCACAACTATCATAATCCCTGAGCACAAAATCCCGGCATTCAAGCCCGCCAAAGTGTTTATGGAAGAAGTGAAAAAATAAATTATTTCTAACTATAAAATTTTAAGACAATGCCAAGCGGAAAGAAAAGAAAAGGCCACAAGATGGCTACGCACAAGCGCAAAAAAAGACTCAGAAAGAATCGTCATAAGAAGAAATAATCTTATAAGCATCTGAGAAAAATTACCAAAAACAAGAACAAACCGATTTGTGAGCATTGAAACGTGTCGAACATATATCGAGTTTGTTCTTTGTACATTATAAGGGTGTGGCTCATGCCACAATGTGCCACATCGTGAATAATCTCCCAATGGGCGTTGCATTGCATTACGCGAAGGCAGACGCGAGTCAACCCGACACCGCCCATCTTTTTTTATAATTCTCTCAATGAGAAGTGAACTTATTGTAGATATCAAGTCAGAAGAAATAGCGATAGCGCTTGTTGAGGACAACAGGCTGGTGTCGCTGCAGAAAGAGTCGCGCGACGCATCCTACGCCGTGGGCAATATCTACCTCGCCAAGGTGAAAAAACTTATGCCGGGGTTGAATGCCGCTTTCGTGAATGTGGGATACGACAAAGATGCTTTCTTGCACTACTTAGACTTAGGTTCTCAGTTCAGCACATATTCCGAATTTGTAAATTCTGCGCTCGAAGACAAAAAGAAATTGCCGAGTGTGAGCAAATTTACAGCAAAACCCGACATCGACAAGCGTGGTACTATTGCTCAAGTGCTCACCCAGGGACAGCATCTGCTGGTGCAGATAGCAAAAGAGCCGATTTCCTCAAAGGGTCCGCGTCTCACCACCGAAATCTCATTCACAGGGCGTTTCCTTGTGCTTATCCCTTTCAACGACAAAATCTCGGTGTCGCAAAAAATCAAGTCAACCGAGGAGAAACTAAGGTTGAAGCAACTTATCGGAAGTATCAAGCCCAAAAACTTCGGTGTGATTGTGCGCACATCTGCCGAAGGAAAGAGAGTGGCAGAATTGAACAGCGAGCTCAAGACATTGATGAAATGCTGGGAAGACGCTGTAACAAAGGCACAACGCTCCGATGCCCCCGCACTTGTATATGAAGAAGACAGCAGGGCTTTGAGTGTGATACGCGATATCTTCAGTCCTTCATTTGAAAACATTTATGTCAACGACGCAGAGATGTATCAGCAGATTTTCAACTATGTGAGCCTTATCGCTCCCGAGCGTAAGGAGATAGTGAAACTCTATGACAAGGATGAGCCGATTTTCGACCATTTCAACATCACCCGACAGATTAAGTCGTCGTTTGGCAAGACCGTGTCGTTCAAAAGTGGCGCCTACATTATTGTAGAAAGCACAGAGGCGCTTCATGTTATCGATGTCAACTCGGGCAATCGCTCTAAGAGCGATGCCAACCAGGAGAGCAACGCCCTTGAGGTGAACCTTCGTGCCGCCGATGAGATTGCACGCCAATTGAGGCTTCGCGACCTCGGTGGTATCATCGTAATCGACTTCATCGATATGGCGCAAGCCGAGCATCGCCAGGCTCTCTACGACCACATGCGCGAGGTGATGAGCAACGACCGCGCTCGCCACAACATCCTGCCATTGTCGAAATTCGGATTGATGCAGATAACCCGCCAACGTGTGCGCCCTGCTCTCGACATCGTCACATCGGAGGCATGTCCGTCGTGCTACGGAAAAGGGGAGGTGCAATCATCGCTCCTCTTTACCGACCGATTGCGCGAGAAGTTGGAATATTGCGTCAACCACCTCAAAATTAACAACTTTGTTATGTATGTGCATCCATTTGTCGATGCCTACCTCAAAAAAGGATTGATATCGGAATACCGTCGCTGGAAAATGCAAATTGGCGGCAAGTTTAAAGTGCTGCCCGACCAGTCGCTCGCTTATCTCGAATACAAAGTGTTCGACCGCGACAAAAACGAAATAGATTTGAAGGAGGAGAAAGACACCAACAGCTCTTCTTCAAAGAAAGAATCGAAGTCTAAGGCAAACAACGAAGATTGACCACTTCCGCTTTGCCGGAACAATAATATAAGCCACGCATCGCTGCCTCGATGCGTGGCTTTTTTGGTTGTGGTTGAATTCCTGATTATTTGTGAGCCTCAACCCAGCGGCGAGCATTTACAAATGCTTCTACCCACGGGGTAATCTCGTCGTTTCTGTCGGCGGGATAGAAACCGCATTGCCATGGGAAGATGGCACGCTCGAGGTGGGGCATCATTGCCAAATGGCGACCATCTTTCGATGCTACGCCGGCAATAGCGCCTTGCGAGCCGTTGGGGTTGGCGGGATATGCGTCGTAGGCATAGCGCAATGCGATGTTGTATTCGCTTTCGTCGTATGGCAACGAGAATTTACCTTCGCCGTGAGCCACCCAGATGCCGAGACGCGAGCCGGAAAGCGAGTGGAGCATCACGGTGTCGTTTTCGGGGATGACAACAGAGAGGAATTGGCTCTCGAATTTGTGCGAATTGTTGTGCAACATCTTGATATGCTCCGGTTTATCCGAGTCGATAAGGTGAAGTTCCTGCATGAGTTGGCAACCGTTGCACACGCCAAGACTCAAGGTGTCGGGGCGGCTGTAGTAGCGCTCAAGAGTGGCTTTGGCTGTGTCGTTCCACACAAAACCGCTTGCCCAACCCTTAGCGGAGCCAAGCACGTCGGAATTGGAGAAACCGCCGACAAACACGAGCATGTTGATGTCGTCGAGTGTCTCTTTGCCGGTCATAAGGTCGGTCATGTGCACATCCTTTACATCAAATCCTGCAAGGAATAGCGAGTAAGCCATCTCGCGGTCGCCGTTTACACCTTTTTCACGAATTATCGCGGCTTTCACGCCCGAGCGTGTGTTGCGGCGCGATGCGATGCCGAGCGATGAAAGTGAGCCGGCGAAGGTGGCGGGGAACTGATAGCGGATGGGTTGCTCCTTGTAGTTTTGGTAGCGCTGGAGGGCACATTCTTCGCCGCTCTGTTTGCGGTCGAGCAGATAGGAGGAGCGGAACCACACATCACGAAGCGAATCGATGTCGAATGTGGTGGCGAAATCGCCGTTTGCCACTTTGATTGTGCGTTCTGCAGTTGGAGCACCGATGCGGTAGGCGGCAATGCCGTTGCTTGTCATCGAGGCTTCAAACGATGCTATGTCGGCTGCTGCAATTTGGAGCACTACTGCCGGCGACTCGTTGAAGAGCAGGCGAGTGGTGTCGCTGCAACCCAGGGAGTCAAGCGAGATGTCGAGACCGCCATCCTCGTTGGCAAAATTCATTTCAAGGAGTGTGGTAATGAGACCACCGGCTGAAATGTCGTGCATTGCGAGCACTTTGCCTTCGGCAACAAGGCTCTGAATTGCGTCGAATGTTTTCTTGAAGTATTCGGGGCTGTCAACGGTAGGCACTTTGGCGCCGATGCGGTTGAGAGTTTGGAATAGAGCCGAGCCACCGAGGTTCATATTGTCACAAGTGAAACGCACGAGGTAGATGGCGCTGTCGGTGTGTCGAATCACCGGCGAAACCACCTTCTTGATGTCGCTCACCTCGCCTGCAGCCGAGATGATAACCGTTCCGGGTGCGAGCACTTTCTTGTCGCCATATTTTTGTGTCATCGAGAGGCTGTCCTTGCCTGTGGGGATGTTGATTCCGAGAGCGCAGGCAAAATCGCTACAACTCTTCACTGCGCGGTAGAGAGCTGCGTCCTCGCCTTCGTTGCGGCAGGGCCACATCCAGTTGGCGCTGAGTGAGACGCTCTTGAGCCCTTGAGCGAGAGGCGCTCCCACGATGTTGGTGAGAGACTCGGCAATCGCAAGCACCGAACCGTTTCCGGCATCGGCGAGAGCCGCTTGAGGAGCGTGTCCAATCGAGGTGGCGATACCTGCTTTTCCTTGGTAGTCGAGAGCAACCACACCGCAGTCGCTGAGCGGTAATTGAATCTCGCCCTGGCATTGCTGGCGTGCCACCTTACCTGTGATAGAGCGGTCCACCTTGTTGGTGAGCCAGTCTTTACAAGCCACAGCCTCGATTTGCAATACATTATTAATATATTCCTGAATATTTTCGTCGCTGTATTCGGCATCGGAGTAGGAGCGCTCCACGGTTTTATCCACCATTACGGTTTTGGGCGAATTGCCAAACATGTCAGCCATCTCGAGGTCGATAGGCTTAACGCCGTCGGGTTGCTCAAACACGAATCGGTGGTCGCCGGTGGTTTCACCCACAACATAGAATGGCGCGCGCTCGCGGTCGGCGATTTGTCTCACCCAATCGATGTCTTTTTCTTCCATAACCATACCCATGCGCTCTTGCGACTCGTTGCCCACAATTTCCTTGGAAGAAAGGGTGGGGTCGCCAATCGGGAGAGCACCCATCCCTATCTTGCCGCCGGTTTCCTCTACAAGTTCGGAAAGGGCGTTGAGGTGTCCGCCTGCGCCGTGGTCGTGGATAGATACAATCGGGTTGTGTTCGCTTTCGCTCATGGCGCGAATTACGTTTGCTACACGCTTCTGCATTTCCGGGTTGGCACGTTGCACGGCATTGAGTTCGATGCTGTTGTCATATTGCCCGGTGTTCACCGACGACACAGCGCCGCCGCCCATACCGATGCGATAGTTGTCGCCACCCATGAGCACCACTTTCTGCCCCGGCTCCGGAGTGCCTTTGATGGCATCGCGACGTGCTGCGTATCCTACACCGCCGGCGAGCATAATCACCTTGTCGTAGCCATATTGCATTCCGTTTTCTTCATGCTCGAAAGTGAGGAGTGAGCCGCAGATGAGCGGTTGACCAAACTTGTTGCCGAAATCGGATGCGCCATTGGATGCCTTGATGAGGATTTGCTCGGGAGTTTGATAGAGCCAGTCGCGCGGCGGCATGGTGCACATTTCCCATTTGCGTTCCACAGCAGTGCGGGGATATGATGTCATATACACGGCAGTACCGGCGATAGGAAGACTTGCCGTTCCTCCGCCGAGACGGTCGCGAATCTCGCCACCCGAACCTGTTGCCGCGCCATTGAACGGCTCGACTGTGGTGGGGAAGTTGTGAGTTTCGGCTTTAAGCGAAATTACCGTCTCGATGTCGCGAGTCTCGAAGTAATCTGCCTTTTCGGGGTTGATTGGCGCGAATTGTTCCACTGTGGGACCCTCTACAAATGCCACATTGTCCTTGTATGCCGAAACAAGGCTATTCGGATTTTCTTGAGAAGTTTTCTTGATTAACTTGAAGAGCGAGAGATGCTTTTCTTCGCCATCGATAACAAAAGTGCCGTTGAAAATTTTGTGTCGGCAGTGTTCCGAGTTCACTTGCGAGAATCCAAACACCTCGCTGTCGGTGAGCGGACGTCCGAGTTTGTCGCTCAACTGCTTAAGATAGGTAATTTCATCGGGGTTAAGTGCGAGACCCTCGGAGATGTTGTATTTTTCGATGTCCTCGATATAAACGATAGGGTCGGGGGTCTTAGTGATTTTGAACACATCCCGGTTGAGAGTGTGATAAACGCGCTGGAGCATCTTGTCGTAAGGCGGGTTGTCGCAATCCATGGCAGTGAACTCCTCGATTCGAGAGATTCCGCTGAGCTCCATGTTTTGAGTAATCTCAACTGCGTTTGTGCTCCAAGGGGTAATCATCTCGCGCCGAGGTCCGACAAATGTGCCGGTAACTTCCTTGGCATCAAGGTGCTTAGCCCCGCTGAACAGCCATTCGAGTTTCTGTATTTCCTTTTCCGAAAGAGAATGGTCGATTTCTACCGCGTAAATCGTAGTATCGCCCGATTTGAAAAAATCTATCATAATAAGTATTCCATTTGGTTATAAAAAATGTGCCAAAAGATAACACGATGCAAAATTAGTAATTTAATTGGAGACACTGAAATGCAACGCAAGTAAAATGATGTCATTGCCAAATAAAAGTTGCATTTTGAGCCGCTGTTTTGTATCTTTGCAACAAAAATGATATGGCAAAAGCGGATTATATAGCGAAAAACAGGCAGTGGCTCGAGGCAAAGGCGAAAGAGCCGGGAGTTAAGGCTCTCGACAAGGGAATTTATTATAAGGTGCTTGCAAGCGGCAAGCCCGATGCCATAAAGCCGGGGCGCAATAGCGTTGTGGTGGTGCATTACACCGGGTGGACGATAAACGGGAAGAAATTCGACTCTTCGCGTGGCGGCACTGCTCCGGCGATGCGCCTTCGCGAGCTAATCCAGGGGTGGATTATCGCTCTGCAACAGATGAGAGTAGGGGATAAGTGGGAGATTTACCTCCCTGCCGAGATGGGCTATGGAAAATTTTCTCAACCGGGCATTCCCGGTGGCTCTACGCTCATTTTTGAAGTGGAATTGCTCGGCGTGGGCTGATAAACAAGCTTTGCTCGTGCCCAA
>JBJEKB010000195.1:0-2708 GCA_051878395.1 Muribaculaceae bacterium | reverse complement strand
CGCACACATCAAATACGTGTTCACATGAAACATATCGGACACCCCTTGTTTAACGACTCGCGATACGGCGGCGACAAGGTGTTGCGAGGGACAACCTCGGGCAAATATATGCAATTTGTGCAAAACTGCTTCGAGATATGCCCCCGCCAGGCACTTCATGCCAAGACCTTGGGTTTCGTTCATCCAACCACAAAAAAACAAATGGATTTCGATAGCGAAATACCCATGGATATGTATAATTTGTTTGAAAAATGGCGAGAATATAGCAAAAACATTAAATAATCTATAAAATTTTTCATTCATAAGGAAATTTTACTAACTTTGAATTGGATTCACAAACGAGAACAATTATGGAAGAAAAAATTGAAATTCCAATACCCGAAGAATACTCAGATATTTGCCCAATCAGCGACGCTGAATTTCAGGCAAAAATGGCACTTATGGTCAAAGAACCAGGCTTTGAGCATGCAATCAAATATGTAATGCCTGATGTCGATTTCGATGCTTTCTGCCAAGGACTCATGGCAATCAAGTCGAAAAATGAGTTTCAAATGAAGATAATGCAACCATTTTTGGCTATGCTTGAGGGAAAAACCACCAACGGAATATCGTGGGGTGGCCTTGAGAACTTGAATAAAGACACCAACTACACATTTATTACCAACCATCGCGACATTGTGCTCGATGCAAGTTTTATGAATGTGGCTCTTTTGCGTGCAGGATTCGACTCGACCGAAGTGGCTATTGGCAACAACCTTCTAATCCTCGATTGGATTGAAACATTGGTTCGACTCAACAAATGCTTCATCGTAAAACGCGACAATTCAATAAAGCAGGCTCTTGAATCGGCAATACAACTGTCGTCATATATCCATTTCTGTATCAACAAGAAGCATGAATCGGTGTGGATTGCGCAACGTGAAGGCAGATGCAAAGACAGCAACGACCTCACACAGGAAAGTCTCATCAAGATGCTCGGAATCGCCGGAGGAAACAACCTTGTTGAGAACCTCATGCAGATCAATCTTGCACCTGTTGCAATAAGTTATGAGTTTGACCCCAACGACTACCTTAAAGCCAGAGAATTTTTGTTGAAACGTCGCGACCCGGAATTCAAGAAAACCCAGCGAGACGACTTATTCAGCATGGAAACCGGCTTGCTGCAATACAAAGGTCGCGTCCACTTTGAGTTCACCCCATGCATTAACGCCCAGTTGAGAGGCATTTTCCACCCCGAAGACAAATCGGAATCGGCAAAACTTGTATGCAGCACCGTTGACAAGTCTATTCATTCACATTACCATATTTTCCCCAACGGCTATATGGCATACGACCTTCTGAACGGAACTGAACGCTTTACCGACCAATATACACCTCAAGATTTGGATAATTTCAAGAACTACCTTGCCAACCAACTTGCAAAAGTAGAGGTCGAAGACATTACTGCCGAAGAGCATAAATATCTTAACGAGATAGTTCTTAAAATGTATGCCAATCCGCTGATAAACCAATTGAGAATTAAAGGATTATAATAAATGAGGCTTCTAATCGTTCCGATATTAATCATTTTTTTGATAAACATCGGTGTAGATGCCTATATCATTCATGTACTACACTCATTGAAGCATAGATGGTTGCGAAATATCTATGCGACAATGAGTGTTTTATTGTCGGCACTACTCATCACTGCAATTTGCCTTCCCAATCGCACCATAGATGATAGCGGGTTGGTGGGAATAATGTGGATGCTATTCACATACATCGCTTTTTACATTCCCAAATATTTCTTTGTCATTGCAAGATTAATTGCGCTGCTATTTCGGCTACGCAACAGGTGGGCTTCTCTCATAATCCCGACCGCGATAGCATTGTGGATTTTCGCTACGATGTGGTGGGGCGCATTTGTAACTCGCACCGATACGCAAACCCGCGATGTGGAATTGAAATATGCCAATTTGCCCGATTCATTCACCGGATACAAGGCTGTGCAGATAAGCGATATACATTTAGGCTCCTACGGCAACGACACTACATATATCTCTCAACTCGTGGATGAGATAAACGCCATTAATCCCGACATCGTGTTTTTCACCGGCGACATAGTAAATCGGCACTCCGTCGAGTTAAAGTCATTTGTGCCTGTGCTAAAGCGACTTAAAGCAAAAGATGGCATTTTCTCGATACTCTGTAACCACGACTACGGTGATTATTACACCTGGGAGTCGCCCCGGGCAAAAGAGGACAATATGCAAGAGCTATACCGATACCAAGAAGAAATGGGATGGACACTGCTCAATAATAGTCATTCAATAATCCACAACGGAAACGACAGCATAGTGGTTATCGGTGTTGAAAACTGGGGCGATGCACCATTCCCGGTGTATGGCGACTTGAAAAAAGCCTACCCCGAAACAAATGATAACAATTTCAAAATCTTGCTCACCCACAATCCGGCTCACTGGCGCGCCGAAGTGGTGAACAAGACAAATATAGATTTGTCGCTATGTGGGCACACCCATGCAATGCAAATTGAATTGGACCTATTCGGTTGTCGTATATCACCGGCAGTGTGGCGATATAAAGATTGGGGCGGACTATACCGGGAAGGGAAACAAGCCATGTATGTAAATATCGGTATCGGAGAGGTGGCATTGCCGATGCGTATAGGCGCCACACCCGAGATTACCGTCATCACATTCAACAAAGAC
>JBJEKB010000194.1:0-11831 GCA_051878395.1 Muribaculaceae bacterium | reverse complement strand
TTATGTTTTACAACATATTAGAAAAAGAGGGCGCATCTAATTTTGATACGCCCTCGTAGCCGGACTTTCTTGCGGCTTCGAGTTGGGCGATGATGGTGCGCTGGAGGGTTGTGGGGCGGATGTTGATGGTGGAGAGCCAGTACTCGAAATCGTAGTTCGGGCGGTGTTTTAGAGGATGGGTTGGGTCGATTGGCATTTCCTTTGGAACATAGTGGGCGCCGCCGGCGAGGTCGATGCGGATGCGCTCGCCGGTGCAACCTTCGCCGGTGATTGGATTGTAGGCGGTAGCGCTGGCGGCGAGGGCCTTGCGGCGCTCGAGGTTTTCGTTGATTATGTCCTGCGGGGTGAAATTCATGCTCTTGTGATTAATAGGGCCAATAGGGCCAATGGGGCCAATGGGCATTTTGTATTTTGGTGCAAAGATAGGGCGCGGTGAGGCGGTGTGCGTGCAGATTGCGACAAAATTGGTGATTTAACCTTATTTTAACGCATTGTGGGTTCTTGGGGTGTACCTTTGGCACGCATTTTCTTTATCTATTGCTGATCCTGGCACAACTTCGTAAGTGCCAGGTCGTTATGGGCAGGTTAGCCGCGCTGCGGCTACAGCCTCGTGTGGTGTGTGCGCTGCTTTGCAGCGCATGTGGGCGGTGCTGTTTGGAGCAGTTGGAGATCTCGGAGATCTCGGAGCACTCGGGGTGGTTTGGTGTGGGCGCTGCGTAAGCAGCGCAGTGAGAGGCTTTGTGGGCTCTTGGGGTGTAACTTTGGCACGCATTCTTTCTATACTTTGCCTCAAGAAAAAGTTTCAGGGAGGGCTGAAAATGCGGTTTTAAAATCATCTTGATACAGGGAGGCTTGCAGGTGTTGTTTTTAAGTGCTATCTTTACAACCGAAATAAACTGAAATTAACCTAAACCTACCAATTAAAAATTTTATTATGAGATTGTTATTGTCTATCGTGGTTGCAATGCTTGCTTTGGCGGTTGCCAAAGCGGAGGCATTTGATGAGCTTGCACGTTCGTATGCAATTGCCGACAGCCTTCACAGCATCGGTCGCACCGATTCTGCCGTTGTGGTGGGAGCGGAAACTATCGCTCTCGCCAAGAAAACCGACAATCCCACAATGCTGTTGGTTGCCTATTCGTCTCAGGGGGTGTACCTTCGCTCACTCGGACGCATTGAGGAAGCTTTCGACACCTATGGCAAGGCTTTGGACATCGTTAATTCGGGTGTGTTTGGAGATAACCCCGATTCCGATGCGGTGGATGAAATAGCGTCGCTATACATCAATCTCGCTGTGCTTGCTCTCGATATGCAAGATAAGGAAGCGGCATTGAGCAATGCCGAAATGGCATGTTCTTGGGTGGATAAGAGCGAGGATATCGACTTGAAAAGCACAATCTATGGCGTTGCGGGTTCGGTGTACAATGGATGCGGAATGCTCGAGAAGGCAATGAAATGCCAAGAGCAGGCTTATGAGTATGCCCTCAAAGGAGGAAATACCGAGACAGCGTTTCGCACCTCGGCCTACACTATGCTCATTGCCGACCGCCTCAACGACGAGTCCAAGGTGAAAGCGTGGCGTGAGCAATGCCGCAAATTGCTGCCCGAAATCGAATCGACAATGGCACTTCTCCAGTATTATCAAGCCGAGTGCTCTATCTGCCTGCACGGAGGGCGGCATCGCGAGGCAATCGATTATTTCAACAAAATCCTGAGCCTCGACGGAATCAACAATCTGCTGTTTGTGAAGTATGACTGCTACAACAACATGCACACCGCCTATTCGGCGCTTGGCGATTATGGCAATGCCTACGACATCTTGCTCAAGAGCAACGAGTTGCGCGACAGCATTTGGGCTAAGGAGAAAGAGGAGAGCCTCAACAATTTCGTTGTGAAGTATGGAACTATACAAACCGAACTTGCACTCGCAAAGAGCGAAGCGAGTCGCGCCTCAATCTTTGCATGGCTTCTTGCAGTGATTGCGCTACTCCTTTTGGTTACCATTTTATTTGTCGTATATGCCGGCAGGCAGCGCAGGCGCAGAATGCAGCAAGATGTCGAATTCGCTCACTTGAAAGCCGATATTGCGCGGCAATATGTCGAAGGGCTTGAGAGCGAGCGCAAGAGAATGGCTGCCGAATTGCACGACGGTGTGTGCAACGACCTGCTCTCCATTAGAATGAACATCGACAATGGCGCACCGCCGGATGGCACTGTGCACCTCATCGACAGCTGTCGTGAATCGCTGCGGCGCATTTCCCACGAACTCATGCCGCCGGAGTTTGCCTACGCCACTCTCAACGAGGTGATACGGTTCTATATAGGCAAGCAAGCCGAGGCTCACAGCAGTGTGGCGATTGCCTACACTTCGACCGATTGCAAAGTCATCGATGCAATTCCCGATTCCACCGCTCTCGTAATCTACCGCATTGTGCAAGAGGCTGTGAGCAATGCCTTGCAACATTCGAGAGCGACCAAGATTGATGTAACTCTCCATTGCTCCGAGGGGATTAGTCTCACGGTTGCCGACAACGGCGACTATGGGAATGGTGGCTCACACCGCGGGATGGGGCTCGACTCGATGCGCCGCCGCGCCAATTCCATTGGTGGCACACTTACCGTGGAGCAGGCACCCGATGGCGGCACAAAAGTGGTCCTGAGCGCTCCTTTGGAGTCGGCATGATGCAAAATATCCTGAAAAATTACGGAAAGCCGTAATTGACACGCTTTCAAAGGTGGTGTAATTTTGTAGGCAAAAATACCACAAATTACACCTGTTATGAATCAACTAATTAATCTATCGCAAATGAAAATAGCCATTGTTGACGATCACGACCTTGTGAGGGAAGGGCTGAATGTAGTCCTTCAAAACAATGGCATAAACAACACGGAGAAATTCAGCACTGCCCGAGACCTTGTGGCACAACTCGATGCCGGAAAGGAATATGATTTCTACATAATCGACCTTCAACTGCCCGACATCGATGGCTTTACACTTATAAAAATAATACGAGCCAAACTCCCTAAATCGAGAATTATCGTTAGCACGATTCACGATGAAATTTGGACCCTCCGACGCCTCCTCGCAATCGGTGTGAACGCAATTGTGTATAAGAGCGGCGATGGCAGCGAGATTATCCAGGCTATTGACGAGATAAACCGGGGAAACAATTACTACTGTGCCGAGGTGGAGCGCTCTATCGCGATTGCCGACGACTCGGCTTCTCACCCCACTTCGCGCGAACTCGAAGTGTTGAAGCAAATTGCAATGGGACGAACCACCCTCGAGATTGCGGCTTCGCTTTATGTGTCGGACAACACTGTGGAGGCACATCGCAAGTCGCTCTTCCAGAAACTCGGCGCCGTTAATGTGGCAGACCTCATTGTAAAAGCCTTTGATTTGGGCTATTTGCAGAAAAATTGCATTAAACGCTAATTCCTGTCGTGCGGAATATCCGCACCGCCGTCGTATGCGGCTAACATTCTTGTAATTCATTAATTCACACTTTAATACATTTGATTATGAAAAGAGTTTTATCAATTCTTTTTGTCTTATCCTTAGCGATAGGGCACGCCTTCGCCCAATGGCCGAGCGAAGGGCGGGATTATCTCGTTCATGAGACCTTCTTTTTGGTGAGCGGAGACAGCGAAGAATATGCCGGAGCCACACCAATCGATGACTACATCGGCAGTTTCGACAATCCCGATGGCTGGACTTTCACCGGTGGGGTGTATGCCGGAAAAGGGTGTATCTATCTCGCCACCGGTGCCACAATCACGCTGCCGGCATCGCCGCGACTTTACGACAATGCTCAGTTTGATTTCGCCATGGGCCCTTGGTTGCCAAATGAAACATGGAAGCCCGATGAGGATTTCAATGAATCAATCTATTCTCTCCCATGCCCTCTCTCCATCAGCCACGGAGAACTGAGCGTGTATGAGTTTGACAGCGGTTCGGCAATGGCACCCAACCTCTACATCTTCGGCGGAACACCCGAGAGCCGCATCACTCTCACTGCAAGCCACCCCATCGTTATCAGCGAAATAGGTGTGTGGTATGGCGACAATCCAAATGCCACAGCCACATTCACATATTCGCACCCCGAGGGGGACTACTACGCACCAATCGACGTGACTTTCCAAGGTAGCTATGAAGGCGGATGGGGCGTAACCTACGACAACTCGCACGACATAATCGTCTATACCACTGATGGCAGCACTCCCACAAAGCAATCCACCCGCTACAACAGGGAGGTGCTACGCATTGCCGAAACCACAACCATTTACCCGGCTGTAATTGCCAGCAACGGACAGTTGTGCCTCGGCAACAAGCGCACTTTCAACTTCCCTGAATCGAATAAGCCGGCGAAGCCCGAAAACACCTTTGAGGTTACAGTAAGCCAGCCGGGCAAGCTGAAATCGCAGCTTATCAACATCGATGCCGACATAATCGAGGGCTTGGTGCTCAAAGGAGAGATTAATGGCGACGACATCACCTATCTCACTTCGGGCGAGGGTCGTGCCGCCGCAATCACCTATCTCGACCTCTCCGAAGTCACCGTCGCTCTCGACGGCTCACTGTATCACTACGCCGTGGTGGGTCCTCCGGGAGGCATGGGCACTTGGTATCATCTCTACTACTATCTGAGCGAAACCAACTACGAGGAGAGACATAGCACCAGCCCAACGACCGAGCGCTGCGACTTCTACCGCAACAATCTTGCGTGCGCTTTCGAGGACTGCACCAACTTCACCACAGTGATTCTGCCCAAATCAATGACTACGATAGGCGAAAGCATCTTCTCAGGCTGTGAAAATCTGAAATATGCCCCTATCCACGAAGGCGTTACCGAGGTGATGGCAGGTGCTTACAGCGGCACTGCGGTGAAGATGCTCGACGGACTTCCTTCTTCAATCCGAAAGATAGGCGCAGGAGCATTCAACAGCACGAGCAATAATCCGGAATCGGGATATATCACCTTCGGCGTGCTCAATATCGACCACCCGGTGGAAATCGGCGGTGGAGCGTTTGCCGGTGCTGTGGTGCAGCAACTCAATCTCCCCTTCCCCGGCGATTCTATCCAAGCCGCCACTTTCGCCTGCCGTGATTTGCGCGAAGTGAACATCGGCGACGGAGTGAAATATATCGGCGAGGGCGCTTTCTGCAGCAACAGCTACGACAACCAGGTGCTTGAGAAGGCTGTGATTCCCGAATCGGTAACCGAAATCGGCTATAAGGCTTTCGACTTTGACTCCCCATTCATCAAGCAAATTGAGCCGGAAGGCGGAATCCGCTATATCGGCAAGGTGGCATACTGCGTTGCCGATGAGAAACTTGGAGAATACACCATCAAAGAGGGCACCGTTTCGCTTACAGACAATTTGTTTGCCTACACCAACATTTCGGCTGTAAATCTCCCCGCTTCGCTTGAGATTATCGGCAGTAACGCGTTTAACTCTGCCGCAATCACATCGCTGCCCGACATGCCGGGCTTGAAACGAATCGGTGCCGGAGCTTTTAGCGGCACCAAAATCGCAGTCCTCCCCTCGATGCCTTCGCTTGAAGTGATTGGTGAGGAGGCATTCTATGCCACCCAAATCACCTCATTGCCCGAATTGCCCGGCTTGAAGGAGATTTACCATTGGGCGTTTGCCTATTGCCCGAAATTGGCTCGTGTAACACTGCCCGAATCGCTTGAAAGGCTTGAGGATGCGTTCTATGGCTGCGATGCATTGTGGAGCGTAACCTACAACGCCATCGACTGCTATTGCCCCTATCGCGTGAGTCCGCGCGACCTTGAGCGCATCGTGATTGGCGAGAAAGTGCGCCGCCTGCCCAAGGGACTCTACACCGGCAACACCAACATCACCGAGGTAACGCTGCCAAAGAGCGTGGAGATTCTCGACCCCGAGGTGTTTCAATACTGCACAAACCTGGAGTATGTGGGTTTGGCAGACAATATCACCACCATCTCGGATAACGCTTTCTATGGCTGCTCATCGCTCACCGGGCTGCACTGGCCGCTCAACATCACCACAATCGGCAGTGCGGCATTCCGCGAGTGCTCTGCGCTGAAGGTGGTGTCGCTGCCCGAAGGAGTTACCACTGTCGGCGCTGACGCTTTCTTCCTCTGCAGCGGAGTGGAAACTCTCTACATCGCCTCGACTATCGAGGAGGCAGGATATGGAGCATTCACTTTTTGGAATCAGGAGAAGAACATCACCATAACCACCACTGCGGCGCAGCCGATCGGCTACGAATGGAACTGGCACTATGTGGGAACTCCCACCATCAAGGTGCCGGCGGCAAGCATCGAGGCTTATCGCGCCAACGCCATCTGGAACGGCAGCAACAACGGTAAGCAAAATGTCATCATCACCATTGAGGATATCGAGGCTCCCGAGGAGGAATCGACAACCTCTTTCAGCGGCGCGGGAGATGGCTCCGACCTCAGCGACACCGTTATCGGCGATGTGTATGTAACTATCGGCGAGGAAGATGGCTATGACGACGGCGATGGCAGCATCGTGCTCAATTCCACGATGAGCGATGATGACGCCGATGCGATAGGCGGCATGGCTCCCGGGAAAACCGACCTCCAAAACCGCTTCAACGGTCTTGTGGTGATGGTGGCTGCCGGCGATGGCACAGTGTCGATTGATTGCCGCACTATCGGTTCGCGGCGCGTGGCTGTGAAGATTGGCGATGGTGAACCTCAACTCTTCACCAAGGACGAGAAGGGCGTAGTGAGTGTGGAATATAATGTAACAGCCGACACATATATCTATATCTACGGCGTGGATACCACCGCTTCGGCTCCGGCACACACCAAGGCAGGCATCCGTGCCGCTGCCACAGGCGACTGCGTGAAGTTCTATTCAATCACCGTCAATCCAAAGACAAGCGGTGTGGAAGGCATTGAGGATGAAGCCGTAGAATCGCCTATTACCGACTACTACACCATCGATGGTGTGCGCATAGCCGCTCCCGACAGCAAGGGAATCTACGTCGTGCGCCGAGCCGACGGCACCACCGGCAAGGTAATAGTGAAATAGAACCGAACCGCCGGAAAATCGGGCTGCGCCGTCATTGCGGTGCAGCCTTTTTTTGCGGGGGGGGGGCGCTTGGCGTTTGTGTCATATAGAGCCAATAGGGCCAATAGGGCTAATAGGCAGTTTTTTTAGCAATCGTCTCGGCTATGCGGGGTGGGGTTATTGTTTGGGGGTGGAGCGGAGGGCGAGGCGGTATTGGGTTGGGGACATGCCGAAGTGGTCGCGGCAGTATTTCCCGAAGAATGAGGGATTGGGGAAGTTGAGGAGTATCGAGATTTCTTTGAGGGTTTTGTTGGTGTTGCGGAGGAGGTTTCGGATGTCGATATCGACATATTCGCGAATCCACGACGAGGCGGTGCGACCGCTCACTTGCTTGGACACTGCGGAGAGGTATTTTGCCGAGATGCATAATTGTGAGGCGTACCAAAGGACGCTGCGCGATTTCACTACGCTCGTCGAAAGGATGTCGATGAATCGGCGGAAAATGACTTCTCGGCTGTGAACTTCGTGAGTCATTATTGAGCCGCAACTCTTGCCGGCGGTGGAGATGAGTTGGTAAAGCGATGTTTTGACCGAGAGGAAGAGGATTTCTTTTTTCAAGAACTCATCACCGGAAGCGTGCTTCTTGCGGATGATGATGCTTAAGAGTTCGAGGATTGAGATAGATTCACTGTCGAGGTGGAGGATTGGGTGATTGGAAATGAGGATTAGCCGCTCGAGAAGCCCGCTCCCGGAGAGCGCTTCGAGGACAATCGACCGGGAGATTAAGACGGCATTACCGGAGTAGTCGGGCGATGCAGATATCGAGTCGATTACATCACGGGGGTTGCAGAAAAACAATTCATGATTTTCGATTGTGTAATTCAGGGCATTGATATTGGCGGAAATACTTCCTTGGCGACACCACACGAGGAGGTAGGAGTCGAATTGTTTAATACCCTCGGCGAATGTGTGCTCGGGAGGGAAAGAGATAATAGACAGAGAACCGTCGATATAGTCGAGCGTAAGCCCCGTGTTGTCAAAATTGGCAGTATTATTCATAAGACACATTAATTTTGAAGCAAAGTTAATGCATTGGCGGTGGCGAGTGATGTTCCAAAATTCCTAATAATAGGTCGATATTTCCCCTATGTCGCAATATGCCCAATAAATGTTACTTTTTGAACAATGGGGAAAGTGTGGCACGATTTATTTTTGCGGTCGCAAATACACAGAACAAAACTAAGGAAGATTTTGTAGTATATGAACAACATAAAAATGATGATAAAAGTGTCTATCGTGATAGCGGCAGTGATGATGGGGAGCGGTGTTGCGGCAGCCGATGATGGCGCAACGGAATGTGCCGACTCGATTCCCACGCTGAAATTTGAATGGGAATATGCGCAGCCGACGCTGTATGACTTGCCATATTCGCGGCACACGGCGGTGCACGACTGGCACAGGCTGTGGATAAACACGGCAGCGCTTGCGAGCGCATACGTCGGCTCTCTCTTGGTGCTGGAATGTCTTCCCGAGGATGCGACATCGTGGAACCGCGCCGAGTTGCAGGATGTGCCGTTGTTTGAGCGGTGGTACAACCATGTGATAAAGAAGGGACCGGAATGGGACCATGACAAATTCTACTTCAATTACATCCTCCATCCCTATGCCGGGGCGGTGTATTACATGGGAGCGCGGAGTTGCGGGTTCAACGTGTTGCAGTCGCTGTGCTATTGCACCATCGTGTCAACGGTGGGATGGGAATTCGGCATAGAGGCATTCATGGAGCGGCCGTCGATACAAGACCTGTTCATCACCCCGATAATCGGGAGTGTGTTTGGCGAAGGGTTCTATTTGCTCAAGCGGAAAATCGTAGCCGATGGCTACACGCTTTGCGGCTCGTCGGTGCTCGGGAATGTCGTGGCTTACCTCATTGACCCGGTGAACGAGGTGATGGGGCTATTCACCGGGAATCCGTGCCGCAACCGCGGGAGCAAGGTGGAAGTGGGAACATCGTTCACGCCGGGGAGGGTGCCTCGGGTGGGGGTGGTGATGAGGTTTTGAGGCGGAAAAGCCGTTCCAATCATCACGACCGGAACGGCAAGAGAAAATTTCTAATCTTGTGTTAATATGAAGTATTTTGGGGGTCGAAATTGGTCCAACCGGACATCCAATTGTCGTTGGCATCGGCGAAAGCACCGATATAACCACCGGCATTGTCGGAGAGACGTGAAGCCGGGCAGTAGTTTTGACCTGTACCGGCAGGGTCGGAGAGATTGAGTTCAGCCTCGGTAGCTACGCGGTTTGAAGGTTCGGCAAGGAAGAAAGTGTGAGAGAATGACACTTGGTTGCGGTCTTCGGTTTTCGAGGCATAGTCGTAGAGGAAGTCGCCATATTCCTTGTTTTTGTCGGAGCCAATCACGTCCATACCGGCGAAGATGATGTTTTTGAGCGAGAAATTGCCATCTTTGGCATATCTAACAGTGTTACCTTTCTCACCGTCGATGATTAAACCGATAGGATAGCCAACAGCGAGGGCGTTGCGCACATTGAGTTTGCTGCTGCGGCGAATCTGCATAGCGGCTTGGAATTTACCGAGTTTGGAACCGTTGTCGGGATACAAGTTACCGGCAGTGATATAATCGGAGCTATTAACAAAGTCACTGTTTTTGGCAGTTTTAGGACCGATGAAAGTAATATTGGAGAAAGTAGCGGTAGTGAAAGGCTCGGTTTCGGCGCCACTGGCGTTGTTGTCGCTTTCAAAGCCGTTGGATTGCGAAGTGTCGGCAATGCGGGGGTCGCGGATAGAGAGGCAGTATTGCACTTTGCCGGAGAAACCGTTATCGGTGTCGAACTCGTCGTCCCAACCTTTGTAAGCCACGAGGTAGTTGCAGTTTACATTACCACCAAACCATTCAAAAGAGTCGTCGTTGGAATAAGACACCTGGATGTGGTCGATTGTAGTGCCGCTGCCCACAGAGCCGAAAGTAACACCGTTGATTTCCTTGTCGGTGTCGAAAGGATATCCGGCAAATTCCACTCTGATGTATTGGTAGATACCTGAGTTATCGGCAGGCATATCACCTCCGTGGATAGTTGTGGGTCCACCTTCGATTTGTTGAGTGCCTTGGTTGTTGGGAGCGTAACCACAGATGATAAGACCACCCCAGTCGCCGGGACGACGGCTACCTGCAGGTTGAGCTGAAGTCATTACAATAGGAGCATCTTTCGAGCCTTTCATCTCGACATAACCGCCGGGTTCAACGATGAGCGAAGCCATAGTGGTTTTGTCGCCTTTGATGATAGTGCCGGCAGGGATTCTCAATTTAGCGCCTTTATCGACATATACCCAACCTTTGAGAGTGTAAGTGCCTTTGGTGAGAGTAACATCGCCGGTGAAGTGGAAGTGCTGAGCACCATTACCGAGTTGCGTGCCTTCGTTGAAAAGGATACCGTTGCTGTATGCCACATTGCCTTTGTAGGTAACTTCCGGATCTTTAGCTTGGGGAGTGTCCGGATTGTCGTCCGACGAGCATGAAACAGCACCAAATGCCATCACCAATGCGGCGAATAATGAGAGGATTGTACCTTTCTTTAGAGATTTCTTTTCCATAAGTTTCATTTTTAATACGTTTCTTTGTTTTGATTGTGAATAATATATGTTTGAAATCAGAAATTATATGTTAAGGATAGGCTGAAATTGCGACCGGGGCGGAAACTGCGAGTAGTTTCCTCGATTGTGCGCTTCTCGCCGTTGATTTCCACATCCTCGAACTGCTTGAAGAGGCAGCGTTCGGCGAGGATGTCGCGCACGGCGAGTTTCAGTTCCCATTTGCCGAATCGCTTGGCGGCAGAGAAGTCGATGGTGTTGCGGGGCATCTCGTAGGAATTAGGGATGTTGCGCGAGCTGCCATCCGAGCCTGTTCCATAGCGGTTTCCCACGCCAATGATTCGCTTGCCGATGCGGTTGTAGAGGAGTGAAGCGGTCCAGCCCTTATCACGGTCGTTGTAAAATACTCCGGCATTGATAAGATAGGGCGACTGACCTTGCATAGGGCGGTCGATATTGTTGGTGTTGCCGTCGAATTTCACTTTGCTCTTGATAATCGAGCCGTTGAAGGAGAGGGAGAAATTGCGGAGACCGATGAAATCGAGGCTTTTGCGCACATCCAACTCGATGCCGTAATTGTCGGCTTTGCGAGCATTCACAAAAGAGTAGATAAGGTCGGTGCCACCGGCAACGGTGTAGGTCCACTCGATAGGATTGGAGAAATGCTTGTAGAAGAGGGCTACCGAGACTTGTTCGCCATCGGAAGGATACCACTCATATCGAAAATCGAGGTTGTGGATGTAGGCTGTTTTGAGGTCGTAGTTACCCATCACGTTGCTACCGAGGTCGAAATCGTAGTACACCGAAGTGGAGAGTTCGCGGAACTCGGGGCGATTGACCGATTTACCATAGGCGAGCCTGAGTTGTTGGTTATGAGGGAGGCGGTATGTGATATTGAGCGACGGGAAGAAATCGTTGTCGCGATAGGTGGTGTTGTGGAGGCTCTCCTGATACTGGAGAGTGTTCATTTTGAGAACCTGGTTGTTGTATTCATATCTCACACCGGCGTAGAAATCGAATTTGCGATATGGGATGTCGATACCGACGTAACCTGCGATTTGAGCCTGATTGCCGGCATAGTTATTGAGGTAGTTCACCTCCTCATAGAGATACAACTTGTCGGGGCCATAATTTGAGTCGATAAGCACATTGCCTTGCACATCGGGGTCGAAAAGAAAGCCATCGGGGA
>JBJEKB010000193.1:0-2744 GCA_051878395.1 Muribaculaceae bacterium | reverse complement strand
GCTTGCTTACCGAAGCAGAATGGGAGTACGCCGCTCGCGGGGGTAACAAAAGTAAAGGCTACAAATATAGCGGTAGCAACACTCTTGGCGATGTGGCGTGGTACCAAGATAATAGCAACAACACCGTACAAGCCATGGGCACGAAAGCTCCCAACGAGCTGGGTATCTACGATATGACCGGCAATGTGATGGAATGGGTCAGCGACTGGAAGGACAATTACTCTTCCGGAGCTCAAACCAATCCCACCGGACCCGATACCGGCACCAAAAAGGTGATCCGAGGTGGCTCCGCCGGCAATGTGGAACGACTCAGTCGCATAACAAACCGCAACTCAATGTACCCCGACATGTCCTCCCAATACTTGGGCCTTCGCCTCTGCCTGTCGGAATAATCGCCAATCATTCACACAAAACCCACTTGCGGGAACAAAGGGACCGGTTCTTTTGTTCCCGCAAGTGGTCTCTTCAACCAAAAACAACCTTGGTTGCCATACTGCTAAAAATTACATATTATATTTGCATTTATGGATATTTAAATGTAAATTTGCACAGTAAGTACCCATATAGTGAAATATGATTGACATAGATTATACATCGAATTTCGACATTCTGCAGTTGCTCGCCCGGCGGATGAAAGAATATCGCCTGGCGGCCAGATTAAGCCAACGTGAATTAGCCGAGAAGTCAGGAGTTAGTTATACCACCATTTGCCGTTTTGAGCAAGGAAAGCATCCCAATATCTCGCTAAGCAACTTCATTTTGCTCCTTCGACCGGTGGGAATGCAATCTCGTATGGAAGAAGTGCTACCGGAATTGCCGATGCCACCTATGGCACTGCGAGAAATCAACAAACTCATACCTAAAAGAGTAAGGCGTCATGGTTCCATCGATTAAAGTAATGCTTTGGGGAAAACAAGTTGGCACACTTGTTGAAACCGGTAGCGCACATAATAGCCGAATCTGTTTCTATTTCGATTCTGCTTTTGTTCGTAGTGGGCTCGATATAGCCCCTTTAAGAGCTCCTATCAAAGGAATTGTTGCTCAAAAAGGAATGCCGATTTATCCTGAAACGGACAGGCTGTATGGGGGGGTACCATCTTTCATAGCCGATTCATTGCCCGACAATTGGGGGCATTTAGTATTTAGCCAATGGGCGAAGGCTCATCATATCAGTATGAAGAATATTACGGCTCTTGACCGTTTAGCTTACATCGGCCGTCGTGGTATGGGTGCACTGGAGTTCCTGCCGCCCACTTCAGCAAAGATAGAAACTTCTTTCAAAGTAGAAATAGACAGCTTATCCGCTCTTGCGCAGAAAATGCTGAAAGATGCTCAGGATTTCAAGGCTCAATTAAGCTCTGACCTAATAGTAGAAAGCCTTTTTAGAATCGGAACATCTGCAGGAGGTCGTAGGCCCAAGGCTTTAATTAATGTCAATCCTGAATCCGGAGATTGCTATTCCGGACAGGTTGAAACCCAACTGCCGGGATTTATACCGATGATATTAAAGTTTGATGAGCATATTGATTTGCCTACAACCCGAATTGAATATGCTTATTACCTTATGGCACAGCAAGCTGGCTTGAGAATGATGCCTTCTCAACTTTTTGAGAGGAAAAATGAAGTTCATTTCCTGACACAGCGATTTGACCGCAACGGGAATCAGAAACTTCATGTTCAAACACTTGCTGCCATGAGCCCACTATCAACAACCTATGAGGATTTGTTTTTGGTTGCACGCAAATTGGATTTACCGCCCGACGACTTTGAGCAGTTATTCCTCTTAACAATACTGAATTTCATAGCGGCTAATGTAGATGACCATAACAAGAATTTTAGTTTTGTGATGGATTGTCAAGGCATTTGGCGTTTGGCACCCGCCTACGATTTCACCTTTACAGTCGACCCTTCGGCACCATCTTATGTCAACCGACATTGTATGACCATTAATGGCAAGAATCATCAGGTGTCGACTCAGGACTTGCTCGAGCTGGCTACTTCGTTTGATATTAAAGGAGCTCGGAAAATATTAGACACAGCATGCGATGCTGTTGCAAATTTTCCGGAGCATGCCAAAATAGCCGGTCTCACACCTTCGGTTACCAACTTAATCACACATAACCATCAGCTTGGATAATCATTATTACAATTGTTGTTTTTACCACATAAATAATATGTCAGTAATCAGTGACAGGCTTGTGCAAATAAATAATGTGATAAATTCCTGGAATTTGTGACTAAAATTGAATTTGGGAGAAAAAGTGGGGATAAATGCTTGAAATTTTGTGGATTTTTGTTATTTTTGCGGAAAATAATTGTTCTTTTTGATTTTGACTTTGTATTTATTAATGACAAAAAATTTTGCAATATGATTCTGAGAATAGCATTTTTATTGCGGAAAATCGGCATGGCTATTGGCTTGCTAATTATAACCTCGGCTCTGCCCGCTCGTGCCCAGAGTGAGTTTTATGATGAGTTTTATGAAGATGACTCGGATTATCAGGAGTGGCTGTTAAAGTTCGAATACAGCAATGACCTAAACGGTTACATTGTAAGCCCTAACAAGAGTGGGGTTGGTGAGAATCAAGATTGGGATCATGCGAATGTGCTTCACGTGCCGTCAATACGCCTACTGGATGGCAAGCCTGTTGTAGCCTTGTCTGGATTTGGCTCCCTCAAGTGGCTCTTCGATATAACTTTCCCTGAGGACTGCCATGTGAAATACATCTGCGATAATTGCCATC
>JBJEKB010000192.1:0-2756 GCA_051878395.1 Muribaculaceae bacterium | reverse complement strand
AGTGGAATACCGTCGAAGAGCACCTTCATGTTCTCCTCGTTACAGATAGACACACCAGCCTTACCTACGTCACCAACCACGCGCTCGTTGTCGGGGTCGTAGCCACGGTGTGTGGGGAGGTCGAATGCCACCGACAGACCCTTCTGACCAGAGGCGAGGTTGCGGCGATAGAACGCGTTAGACTCCTCGGCAGTAGAGAATCCGGCATACTGACGGATGGTCCACGGGCGGAACGGATACATCATTGAATACGGACCGCGGAGGAAGGGAGGAATACCGGCTGCGAAGTCGAGGTGCTCCATGCCTTCGAGGTCTTCTTTTGTATAAACGGGCTTTACTTCGATATGCTCGGGAGTTTTCCAGTTGGGAGCAATACCGTTAGCCTTCTGCCACTCGGCACCATTCTCGTTCTTGATGCCGGCGTAAATATTGATATCTTTAAAATTCTTTCTCATGACTTTTCGGATTATTAGATTCCCAACTTTTGGTTATACTCTTTGAGTGTCTCAAGTACGTTGCACTTCACGTGTACGAAGTTCTCTATGCCGGCAGCCTTAAGGTCTTCCATGCAGGCGGGAGCACCGGCTACGATGAAGAGGGCACGGTTGTTGAGATACTGGAAGGCGGGGATGGCGTATGTGGCATACTCATCATCGCTCGAACAGAGAACAACAACATCAGCACCGGCAGCAAGAGCTGCATCCACACCCTGCTCAACCGACTCGAAACCGAGGTTGTCGATAATCTTGTATCCAGCACAAGCGAGGAAGTTAGAGCTGAACTGTGCACGAGCCTGACGCCATGCCAAATTACCGATAGTGAGCATGAATGCCGTGGGCACCTTGCCGCTCTCCTCGGTAGCTACGCGCAAATCCTCGAAGTCGGCAGCAAGACGAGTTGAAGAAATCTTCTTGTATGCAGGCTCCTCCTTTGAGCAACAGCAGCAGCACTTGGCGGCACGCTTGCCCTCCGACTTCTCGGTGAAGTTGGGGAACTGGTTGGTGCCGAGCAGGAACTCCTTACGCTTGGCGGCATCACCGTGGCGCTTCTGGTTGGTGGCGTTGATGTCATCCTGCACTGAGCCAGCCTTTGCGGCAGCGAGGAATCCACCTTCATCCTCAACCTTCAGGAAGAGCTTCCATGCGGCATCGGCGAGCGAGTTTGTCAACTCCTCGATGAAGTAAGAACCGGCAGATGGATCGACAACCTTGTCGAAATGACTCTCCTCCTTGAGCAGGAGCTGCTGGTTGCGTGCGATACGCTCAGAGAAATCCGTCGGTTTCTCGCAAGGAGCATCGAACGGGCGCACCACGATAGAGTGAACACCAGCGAGGGCGGCACTCATGGTCTCGGTCTGCGAGCGGAGCAGGTTGACATAGCTGTCGAACACTGTCATATTATAGAAAGAGGTGGTGGCATTCACGCACATCTTGCAAGCGCAGTCGCACATAGGCTCATACTGCTTGACAATCTCCGCCCAAAGCAGACGGGCGGCACGGAACTTGGCAATCTCCATGAAGTAGTTCTCGGAGATACCCATGTTGAACTTGATGCGCTTGGCAGCCTCGGTGGCATCCACACCAGCCTCGGTGAGCTGAGCCATATACTCATTACCCCAAGCCAAGGCATAACCCAACTCCTGAACGATGTATGCACCGGCATCGTTGAGGTGGGCAGAGTTGACAGCCACCACGCGATACTTTGGATAATCCTTTAGGGCATTGATGATAGCAGGAGCCTTGGCGATGACAGCCTCGGTGTCCTTACCCTTCATCACGATGCGGTCGATGGGGTCGAAGTCGATGCTACCCACGAGCTTCTCCTTGTCATAGCCCTTCTTGTCGAAGTAGGCTGCAAGAAGCTCAGCCAACACAACCGACTTGCAGTTGCATGTCGAGAAGTTGAGTTCGACAGCCTCGCACTCGATGCCGGCGAGCAGAGTCTCCACGAACTCGGCGCTCACATCATCGCTCTTGATCTTGAATCCCAAGGAATCTACACCCTTGTTAAGGATGTCGAGAGCCTTTGCGTTGGCATCCTTGGCATTCTCCACTACGATGTCCTGACGGACATACCACACGTTGTTGTCTTTCTTGTTACCACGCACGAACGGGAACTCGCCGGGGAGGGCGTTGGGAGTCTGAAGTCCCTCGATGTCCTCGCGACGATAGAAAGGCTGCATGTTAAAACCTTCATTGGTTCTCCACACGAGCTTCTTCTCAAAATCGGCACCTTTGAGATCGACCTGAATCTTGTCAAGCCACTCCTGTTTTGAGGGTGCCTGGAACTCGGTGAAGAGTTTTTCTTTGTTTGACATAGTTTTACTTTTATAATTATTGAAGTTTGAACTTTCTGTTATTTAGTCGTTATTTGACGATGCAAAGGTAATTGTTTTTTCTGTTTTTGCGAAAAATATTAGTAGAAAAAGAATAATAATTCGTGAAAAATTCAAAAAATCGCGATTTTTGTGAAAATTGTTGCACAAAAATTAGTATTTGAGCATTTTGTTTTGTAATTTTGCAGCATGAAATCAAGTAATAAGAAATAAAACTTTATGGAATGGCTAATTAATCTGTTTGTCTCACCCGACTCAGTGGCCCACATTGCCCTCCTCTATGCGATGGTGATAGCCATTGGTGTGTATCTTGGCAAGATCAAATTCGGTGGTATTGCCTTGGGTGTAACTTTCGTGTTGTTCGCTGGTATCCTTGCTGGTCATTTGGGCATGACAGCCCCCACGAACATCCTAACATTTA
>JBJEKB010000191.1:0-11970 GCA_051878395.1 Muribaculaceae bacterium | reverse complement strand
GTCCTGTTGTGGAAGACAGATTTGTGCCAAATGATTTCCGCGAACGTATCCTGAAAGAGAACATTCCGGAGGAAATGAAAGATGTTCTGCTGAACCCGACCGTGGATTCCATAAGCTTCTTGAATCATTCAGACAATGGCGCCTTTGACATTCCACTCAGATGGCAGTCAAAGGGCACTCAGAAGTACATCCGCATATTGGATGCCTTGTACGACTTGGTAACAAGTCCTCACGTATATTATCTTGATGAATTGGGCGAGGATCTGCACAACGACTTGTTGTACTACTATCTCAATGTCTTCATCTTCAACTCCGACAAGTCGCAGCTGATTATCACGAGTCAGGAGACAACACTCCTGTCGCAGGACATGATTAACGAAAACAGAGGTGTGGTGTGGTTTGTCGAGAAGAACAAGGAGACAGCTTCATCCGAGTATGCCCGTGGCGACTCCTTCGGCTTGCACAAGAATCTCTCGCTATACAACTCTTATCGCATTGGTCGATTGGGTGCCAAGCCTGAACCGGGTAGTATCTTTATAAATCTGGAGGACTGATATGGGAAAGCTACGACAGACCGCACTCATCTTGGGCGAAGGACCAACAGAGTTTTTCTACTTCAAGTCCCTATGCGACGTGTTTAAGCGTCTGACGATCAAGCCAGACTACCCGAAGCATACCAATATCAAGGAACTGGATGCAAAGATAGCAGAGGGTGTGGCAATGGGCTACAGCCATATTTTTTGCGTTATCGATGTGGATACGAAGGATGTTGAGCCGGAGCGTTCACAATACCTGAAGTTGAAGGCAAAATATGCTAAGCCCATCGACAAACCCAAGAAAGGTATCTATTGCGAGGTGGAGTTCTTTGAGACTCACCGCTGCACGGAGCTATTCTTCCTCTACTATTTCCGCTACACTTCACGCCCATACGAGACACAAGAGCCTTTGCTCAAAGATTTGAACCAATGTGTTGAGTATCAGAAAACGATAGAGTTCTTCATCAAATGTAAGGGCTTGCACTCATACTTCGAGCGCAATGGAGGTTCACTGGCATCCGCTATCGCCAATGCAGAGCACTCAATGGATGAAAAGCTGGCAAGTGGAAGGGAGTATACTTACTCAGAACTTGGTAGGCTGATGGAGGAACTGAAGGGATTGGAAAAATAATATTTTGCATTATCATAGACAAGCGATTATTAAGGAACTATTACACTCAATTAATTAGGGATATACCGTTTTTTGGGGGGATAAAAGTGTTGTCTTTACGGGGTAAAATGTGATACCGGTATCAGAAATTGCACCGTAAAATGATATCACAGGGAGAATAGATTTCAGTGCGGTCATCGTACATAGCGACATGGACCTCACTTCCTTTTCCATATTACTATTTTTCAAGCATTTTTTTCTATATGGTTTCTAAAACTGCTCAAATAGTTGAATTACAGCTGAATAGATTGGTGGAAATTGAATTTCCGCAGTTTTTACTTGAGAGAGCCGATGAATGGGGCACAGGGGAAGGGGGCAATTTTGGTAACTTTTTTTGCTTGAAATTGGGGGTGAAGTGCTTTTTTGCGATTTTTATGTAGTATTTTTGCAGTGGCGATCGTCTAATGTGCAAAATAAACAGTGAGGCGACCGCGGTGCCTTAAAAATGTAATAACAATGAATGTAACAGAAAAAGAATTTGAAAAAATTGTGAGGGAACACAAGGACACTATCTACACGGTGTGTTTTATGTTCTCAAACGACAAGGACGAGGTGCAGGACATGTTCCAGGAGGTGCTTATCAACATGTGGCAGGGTCTGGACAAGTTCAACGAAAAGAGCGCGTTATCGACATGGATTTGGCGCGTGAGCCTGAACAGCTGCATCTCGTTTGACCGCAAGAAAAAACGAAATGCCACAGTGCCGCTCACAATGGATGTTGATTTTTTCAACGATAAAGATGCCGATGCCGCCCAGGTGAGGCTGCTATACGACAGGATTCACCGCCTCAAGGCATTCGACCGCGCCATCGTGCTGCTGTGGCTCGAGAGCTTGAGTTACGAAGAGATTGGCTCGATTGTGGGAATCAGCGCGAAAGCGGTGTCGGTGAGGCTGTTCCGCATTCGCCAGGAATTAAAAAATATGTCAAACAATTAATTATCACTACTATGAATAATGAAATTTTAACCGATGAACTTGCTCAAATGAATGAGCAAATCAAGAAAATGAAAGAGATTTTGTCGCGTCAATCTATAGTTAACGAAACTCTCATAAAGAGTGTAACACGCACACGCATCAAGCAGTTGCGCAGCAGCGACCATGCGAAAGCGGTGATGGGTGTGGTGGGTATTGCTTCGACGCTGTTGCTCCACTACGGAATGCACCTCTCTCTTGCGTTCACTATCCTCACAATGATCTATCTCGGCTCGGCAGTGGCGTTGTCGCTGTATATGAGTTACAGGTTGAAAACACGAATGCAGAATTATGAAGACATGGTGACGGTGCGCCGTCGCATGGTTCAGACCAAGAAATTTCAGGTGCAGTGGCTGTTTTTCTCAATTCCGTTCACTATCGCATGGCTTGTGTGGTTCTATTTTGAATTGTGTGCCGCACTTGGTCCCGAAGTTGAGTTTGTGCTGATGGGCGGCGTTGTCGGAGGAGTGCTTGGCAGCATCTTCGGGGTGCGCACCTTCATCAAAGACCGCAAGATTATCAAGGAGAGCATCGCCGACCTTGACGAATTTCTCGAGGAGAAATAACGCTATTCTCAAAACATAAAAACACTATCAATGCAATGGAGGCAGGCGCTGTGTGGCTCTGCCTCCATCCTTGTTGTTTAGTTGTGGGCGAAATGCTTTGTTATTGAGTTTTTTTGTGTAACTTTGCGGTCTAAAATGCTATCGTATTGCATTCGTTCCGGAACATATTATTGAGAGTCGCCGCATTGACCATTCTTGCGGTTGTGGCTTCGTGTAGCACAACCAAGCATGTGCCGCAGGGGAGCTATCTCCTTGATGATGTGAAGATAAAGGTGGAAGGGGAGAGCCAGATGAAGGCATCGGAATTGCAGAACTACCTTCGCCAGCAGCCCAACCACACGGTGATGGGCGGACTGAAATTGCAATTGGCATTTTATTCCCTGTCGGGGCGTGATTCCAGCAACTGGTTTAACAAATGGGTGAGGCGAGTGGGGCAGCCGCCTGTAATCTACAGCCGCGCGCTCACCGACCAATCGGTGTCGCAACTCACCAAGGCGATGCGCAACAAGGGGTATCTCGAAGCCCGGGTGTGGGTGGATTCGGTGCCTCGTCCCGAGAAAAAACGGATGAAACTCACCTACAACGTGGTGCCGGGAGAGCCTCATGTGATAAGCAGTGTGGGGTATAACATCCCCAACGACACTCTGCGCGAAATCATCCTTGCCGATTCGAGCGAGTTTCTCGTGCGCCCCGGGAACCTATTCGACCGCAACGTGCTCGACCGCGAGCGCGACAGGATAACCTTGCAGTTGCGCAACCGCGGCTATTATGCCTTCAACAAGGATTATATCACATATAATGCCGACACGGCAGCCGGCTCGAAAGATGTAAATCTTGTGCTCAACACCCTGCCGCCGCAGAATGTCAAGAATATGCCGTTTTATACGAGCCACAAGCCGTTCTATGTGCGCAATGTGGTGTTTGTAACCAATTACGACCCGCTCGAGATGCAGCCGGGCGATGATTTTAGCGCAAAAGACACCGTGATGCAGAAGGGGCTGACAATCCTTTATGGCGATGAACACTACATCCGCCCCGGAGTGATTGAGGAGAGTTGCTTTATCACCCCCGGAAAGCCATATAACGCCGACGACATCCGCAAAACATATCAGGCATTCGGGCGACTCGGCATTGTGAAGTTTATCAACATCAATTTCAGCGTTGTGGGGGAAATCGACGGGCGAATATGGCTCGACGCTCATGTGCTTCTCACCAAAGGGAAGTCGCAAACCGTGTCGCTATCGCTCGAAGGCACCAACTCGGAGGGGGACCTCGGCTTTGGCGTCGAGGCTACCTATCGCCACCGCAATATCGGGCACGGCTCCGAGATTCTCACCACCAAGTTCCGCGCCAGCTATGAGAGCCTCTCGGGCGACCTGTCGGGGCTTATCAACAAGAATTACACCGAATATGCCGCCGATGTGAGCCTTATGTTCCCCAAATTCAAAGCACCGTTTTTGAAAAAGGAATTTAAACAGAAGATATTGGCTACCACAGAGTTGGCAACCACTTTCAGCTACCAGGAACGCCCGGAATACACCCGAATCATCGCCGGCGCCGGGTGGAAATACCACTGGAGCCAGGACGACAACCGCACGCGCCACACCTACGATTTCATCGATGTGAACTATGTGTATCTGCCCAAAAGCCGCACAAATTTCCTCGACAGCATCTCCAATCCGGTGCTCCGATACTCCTACGAGAACCACTTCATTATGCGCATGGGCTATATCTTCTATCACACCAATAAAGACAACAGTTCGCTCTTCTCGCGCAAGTTCCAGGAAAATATATACACCCTGAGGGTGAGTGTCGAGACAGCCGGCAACTTGCTGTATGCCGCGTCGAAGATTGCCGGAAGCAAGAAAACCGACGGCTCCTATCGCGTGTTTGGCATCGGCTATTCGCAATATGTCAAAGGGGATATGGACTACACCCTCACCCACAAGTTCAGCACCCGGCACATGCTCGCATTCCATGCCGGATTCGGTATCGGCATCCCATACGGCAACAGCACAATCCTGCCGTTTGAGAAGCGGTTCTATGGCGGCGGCGCCAACGGTGTGCGCGGTTGGAGTGTGCGCACTCTTGGTCCAGGTCGCTATGCCGGCAACAACAATGTGAACAATTTTATCAATCAATGCGGCGACATCCGCCTCGATTTGAGCCTCGAATACCGCGCCAAACTCTTCTGGGTGCTCGAAATGGCTGCCTTTATCGATGGTGGCAATATCTGGACCATTCGGGAATATGAAAATCAGCCCGGCGGATTGTTCAAATTCAATAGTTTTTACAAGGAGATTGCCCTTGCCTACGGACTCGGACTGCGCCTCGACTTCAACTACTTCCTCTTGCGATTCGACCTGGGTATGAAAGCCTACAATCCTGCCGAAGGGGAGGAAAAATGGGCTATCGCCCATCACAACTGGAGCCGCGATGCCGCTTTCCACTTCTCGGTGGGCTATCCGTTCTGACAACTCAACCATTATTCAACTGCATATTATGAAGAAATTAGTAATTTTCGACCTCGATGGCACTCTGCTCAACACCATCACCGATTTGGGCATGGCTGCCAACTACGCTCTGAAGAAAAACGGCTTTGCCGAACATGATATCGAACGCTATCCGTTTTTTGTGGGCAATGGTGTGAGAAAACTCATCGAACGAGTGCTGCCACCTGCCACAGGAAACGAAAAGACCATCGAGCGAATGCTTGTGGATTTCAAAGAATACTACAACAGCCACAACACCGATTTCACCGAGCCGTATCCCGGCATCGTGCAGCTGCTCCACGACATCACTGCGATGGGGGTGAAGATTGCAGTGGCTTCAAACAAGTATCAAGCCGCCACCGAGAGCATCATCAAGCACTATTTCGGCGATTTGGAGTGGAGCGTTATCTGCGGGCAGAAGGAGAATTTCCCGGTGAAGCCCGACCCATCGATTGTATTCTCGATTCTTGGAGCGGTGGATATGCCCAAGGACGATACCCTCTTTGTTGGCGATTCGGGTGTGGACATGGAAACCGCCTGGCGCGCTTGTGTGGATTCGGCAGGTGTTACATGGGGATTCCGCAGCGAGAAAGAGTTGCGCTCCAATCATTCAAAATTTATTGTTCACGATACCGCCGCGCTGATGGATATCATCAAAGGGGAGCATCTCGCCGATTATATCTAACGGCTTCGAGCCGTGGTTGGCGGGCGCTCGGTTATGGTGAGGCGCTCCGCGGCTCCGGCATCGTGCCGAAAGGATATAAAAAAAAAGGCTATCTAAATCGCTTTAGACAGCCTTTTTGTGACTCCGACAGGATTCAAACCTGTAACCTTCTGATCCGTAGTCAGATGCTCTATTCAGTTGAGCTACGGAGCCTTTCTTAATTGCGGTGCAAAGGTACTGCTATTTTTCGACACCACCAAATGTTTTTCGATATTTTTGTGGAAAAATTTCATTTTTTTCGGAATTTTTTCGGAAAACGGCACAAAAAAGGCCGCCCGAGGGCGACCTGGGAGGGATTATTGATTGTTAATTATAGGGGTTTAGCCATATTGGATGGTGCCATCCTCGTTGCGGTACTGGTCGAAGCTCTTCTCATACTGGTCCATAGCGCGGAGGCTCATACCCATGCTCGAGAAACCGCCATCGTGGTAGAGGTTTTGCATTGTAACCTTGCGAGTGAGGTCGCTGAACATCACGATGCAATAGTCGGCACATTCGTCGGCTGTGGCGTTGCCAAGCGGCGACATGCGGTTGGCGAAGTCCATGAGCGACTCCATCCCTTTCACGCCGCTACCGGCAGTGGTGAGCGTTGGCGACTGCGAGATAGTGTTGATGCGCACGCCATGCTCGCGACCATAGATGTAGCCGAAACTGCGTGCTATCGACTCGAGGAGCGCCTTGGCGTCTGCCATATCATTGTAGCCAAAGAGGGTGCGCTGCGCAGCAACATAAGAGAGCGCGATTACACTGCCTCCGTCGGCAATAGCGCCTTGTTTTTTGGCACATTGCAACATCTTGTGGAACGAAATAGCCGAAATGTCGAAAGTCTTGTTCATCAAATCGTAGTCGATATCGTCGTAAAGGCGTTTTTTGCGCACATTGGGCGACATTCCTATCGAATGGAGAACAAAGTCGATTTTGCCGCCGAGCACCTCCATCGAGCGAGCGAAGACATTGTCGAGGTCTTCAACGCTTGTAGCGTCGGCAGGGATAATTTCTGCATTAAGTTTCTCTCCAAGTTGGGAAACTTCCCCCATGCGCACAGCCACAGGGGTGTTGCTTAAGGTAATTGTGGCGCCTTCGGCAATGGCTTTCTCAGCCACCTTCCAGGCAATACTCATTTCGTTTAAGGCTCCGAAGATAATACCTCGTTTGCCTTTAAGTAAATTGTAACTCATATAGGTGTTGTTTAGTTTGTAGATTGCACAACATTTCAATTTCTGTGCATTTCGGGCGCAAAGTTAGCGATATTTTCCAAATCGGCAATAGATTTTGCTCAAAAAATCAAAATGTGTGCAAAATTCGCCCATTTCATGTATGCTGTCGTGCAGGATCGCTTCCCGATGGTGTTCAAAAAAAGCACCCTGCACTCATGCGGCGCAGGGCACTGTGATATATCCTCGGTGGAGCGGTTACTTCACTACTACCGATTGTGTTTTAGCACCGACTTTTATAATGTAACAGCCGGGGAGCATGGGCACTGCTGTGTTGTCGCCTGCTTCGACAGCCACGCTCTTGATGAGGCGACCGGTGAAGTCGTAGATTGCGGCTTCGCCATCTTCTGCGGCGGCGATGATGATGTTGCCGTCGGCGGCAAAGATGCGTGCAGCAGCGACATCAACGCCCTCAACGCCACTGGCACCTACGGTAACCACGCATATAGCCTCAAGGTTGCTGCCGTCGGTGGTGCGTGCTGTTACTGTTGCCGAGCCTTCGCTCTTGCCACCAATCAAGATTGAGCCATCATCATTTATCTTATATGATAATATAGACCCATCGCTTACTATCCATTCGGCAGTCTTGACGCTTACATCTTCCGGCAAAATGGTGTAGGAGAGAGTTGCAGTTTCATTCTTGGCAATTTTCAATTCTGTTACATTTAGCGATATTGATGTCGCTTTGGTTGTTTTTACAGTTACATTGCAAGTGGCAACTACATCTCCACCATCGCAGGAACAAGCAGAAATAATTGCGCTACCATCTTCAATAGCAGTAATCATGCCATTATCATCAACTGTTGCCACACTGCTATTGCTCGAGGTCCAATAATAGGCATCGGGTATAGATGCATCTGCCGGAGTGATTGTTGCTGTGATGGTTTTAGTTTCACCGATTTTTAGAGTTAAATCACTCTCGCTGAGCATGATCCCTGTGATTGGTTTATCAAGGCTATTTATAAAAAATTTTGACCAAATATCGGCAAATTGATAATCGGACACTGCTCCGCTTGGCACATAGAGTTTTGCAGATGAGTAAGCGTTGGAATTGAAAGTGTTTTCACCACAAGTGGGTGGAGTAACAGATTGTGAGATTATATGTGCAGGTGAGAGTTCTGGGTAAATAAATAGATTGTTTGGCATTTTTTTCACATCCTTTCCAATAATAATGTAGGTGCGATTACCATAGTTATAAAAAACTCGCATATCCACATTAGAGCAATTTTCAGCATTATAATAGATTGTTTTCAAGCCGCTACAGAACTCGAAGGCAAAATGGCTAATTGAAGTAACGGAGTTGCCGATAGAAACGCTTTTCAAGCCCATACAGCAATAGAAGGCATGATCGCCAATTGTCTCAACGGAGTTGCCGATAGTAACGTTTGTCAAGCCACTACAGTCCCGGAAGGCAGAATCTCCAATAGAAGTAACGGAGTTGGGGATAGTGACGCTTGTCAAGCCGCTACAGCGCTCGAAGGCATTATCGCCAATCGTCTCAACGGAGTTGGGGATAATTAAATCTTTCACTTCCTCTCCATTTAAATATAGGTGATGAGCATAATATAATGGATTGGATGAGAATGAAATTCCCAGCCAAGCCTCGATGCTCGAAATATCCACTCTTGTCAAGCCGCTACACTCCCAGAAGGCATAATTGCCAATTGAAGTAACGGAGTTGCCGATAGAAACGCTTTTCAAGCCACTACATTCATAGAAGGCAGAATCGCCAATTGAAGTTACGGAGTTGGGGATAGTAACGCTTTTCAAGCCGCTACAGCCATAGAAGGCAGAATAGCCAATTGAAGTAACGGAGTTTGGGATGAAAACGCTTTTCAAGCCGCTACAGCCGGAAAAGGCAGCCTCGCCAATAGAAGTAACGGAATATGTAGTTCCTGAATACGTTACTGAAGATGGAATCACAACATCTCCTGTGTATTCATCGGTAAAACTATCATCATAAGTTACCGAGACTGTGCCATCTCCATCTCCATTATAGTTATAATAAATACCATCTTTCTCAAAATCGTGAGCGGTGGCGGTGGTTGCCACAAGCGACAGTACTGCCACGAGCACTGCCCGCAAAATTGTACTCTTGTTCATTGTTTGATTTGTTTAATGATTAGTAAATTAAATTGTTTTGAATTTAAAATAAGTAGTTTTTGATTTTGCCATAGGCATTTGGTTTGTGTTCTTCAATCCCGGGGAGAACGGTTTAAAAACAGAAAAGGTGTGGGATTCCTATTTTGCCTTATCAAGTTGTGGGGCTTTGGCGAGCCTATGATGATGATAAAACAACAGCCCCACACCGATATAGCATAAATGCACCACTCCCGTGGAGCATGTATATGCCAACGATGTAGGTGCTATTGTCAATTATCTTTTCATCATAGTTGAAATCGCCAAATTTCACAACTAAAGATATTGAAAATAACACCTTTTGAGCAATTGCTTTCTTGCAACTGCCCGGGTGGGGCAAGGATGTAAAAAAGCAATGATTTGCTCGAAGTATGTATCGTGAAAAGCACGGATGCAACTCTATGCCACCGTTTTGGTTGCCTTTCGAGCACAAAAATAGCACATTATTGAAAGAAAAGCAAATTTTAACGCAAAAAATTAATTTTCATGGATGAGGCGATGTGATGCGCTGCAGATGCGCCTCGATGCTAAGGGGTGTACCTTTGGCACACATTCTCTATTGTATTGTGCTACCCCGGCACAACTGCGTAAGAGCGGGGTCGTTATGGGCAGGCACGCCACCTCGTGGCTTTCTGCCGATGCAGCCATCGCAGTGGCGCGGGGTCTCCGCTATTGGTAACTGCAAAAAAATGTGCCCTGCACCCCAGCGGTGCAGGGCACGGGAATATGCTTTCTGGAGCTGTTATTTCACAATCAGTGATTGGGTTGTGGCTCCGGTTTTTACAATGTGACAGCCTGGCATTACGGGCACTGCGGTGGCGTCGCCTGCTACGACGGGTATGCTCTTGATGAGGCGACCGGTGAAGTCATACACAGCGGCTTCGCCATCCTCGGTGGCAGCGATGATGATGTTGCCGTTGGCGGTGTAGATGCGTGCAGCGGCTGCGTCAACGCCCTCTACGGCGCCTGCGCCCACGGTTACCACACAAGTGGCGCTGAGGTTGCTGCCATCGATGGTGCGAGCAGTAATGGTAGCGGTGCCATTTGCTGTTCCCACCACTGTAATCGTGCCATCGTTGTAGTCTTGGAACGGCGCCACCTGCGGATTGCTTGTGCTCCACTCCACAGTTTTGTTTGAAACATCGGCAGGTAATAGTTGCGCTATTATCATTCCTTTTTCGTCTATGTTGAGTTTTAATTCCGTGGGGTTGAGGGTAATAGAAGTTGCAATGCTATTCTTCACGGTAACTTTGCATGTTGCGAACCTTCTGCTGCCATCCACGGCATCTGCAGTGATTGTCGCTGTGCCGTCGCACACACCTGTTACGTTGCCGTCTTGGTCAACTACAGCGGCAGGGCTATCGCTACTCCAATAGAGGAGGTCAAGCGTGGGGTTGGATGGTGTTATAGTTGTATTCAATTTTATGGTGTTACCGATGGACAAGTTTATTGAATGATGGTCCAGTTTGATATTGGTAATAGGATTTGAAATCGGAAAGATGTTGCGAAACTTTTCCCAAACATCAGCAACCATGTATTCAGTGTTAGCCTCACTTGGCACATAGAGCTTTGCTGTATAGGCATCGCTATCGAAAGTCTTTGCATCGCAAGTGGGGGGAGTTTCAGATTTTGAAATCACTCGTGCAGGCGCATATCCCGAAGATATAAACAATTTATTTGGCAACTTCTTCACATCCTTTCCAAAGATAATGCTTATGTCGTCTTTATTAATTGTAAATACATTAGATTTCATAGCGACACTGCAGTCGGCAGCATCATAGTAGATAGTCTTCAAGCCATCGCAGCCACGGAATGCGTAATTGCCAATATAAATGACAGAGTTTGGAATATAAATGCCTGTCAAGCCGGTACAGTTTTCGAAGGCACGATGGTCTATAGCCGTAACGGAGTTAGGGATAGCAACGCTTTTCAAGCCGCTACAGCCCGAGAAGGCACCTTCGGAAATATAAAAAACTGAGCCGGGAAATGTAATACTTGTCAATCCGCTGCAACAGGCGAAGGTGTATATGCCAATGTGAGTAACAGAGTTTGGGATAGTGACACTTGTTAAGCCTCTACAGCCATAAAAGGCAAGATCCGCAATATACGAAACAGAGTTTGGGATAACCAAATCTTTAACTTCCACACCATCTAAATACAAGTAAGAGGCACAAGATAATGGATTAGATCCCGGACTTGAGAACTTAATTCCAAGCCAAGCCTCAATGCTCGAAATATCCACCCTTGTCATTCCGCTGCATTCAGAGAAGGCATCCTCGCCAATTGAAGTAACGGAGTTGGGGATAGTAACGCTTTTCAAACCTCTACAGTAATAGAATGCGTATTCGCTAATTGAAGTAATAGAGTTGGGGATAAATACACTCTTTAAACCGAGACATTCCCGAAAGGCTTGATTGACAATAGAACTTACAGAATAAGTTGTTCCCGAATAAGTTACAGAAGATGGGATCACGACATCTCCTGTGTATTCATCGAGATATTCGGCATACGAACTACCTTTAAAAGTAACTGATACCGTACCATCACCATTGTTGTTATAATAAATACCATCAACTTCGAAATCGTGGGCGGAGGCGGTGGCTGCCACGAGCGACAGCATTGCTGTGAGCACTGCTCGCATGATTGATTTCTGTTTC
>JBJEKB010000190.1:0-2774 GCA_051878395.1 Muribaculaceae bacterium | reverse complement strand
AGCGGTGTGTCGGGGTGGTTGAGGAATGGAATCCAGCAATGGATGCTTTGGTAGCCGGGCACCTGGTCGGCAATGTATCCCACTCCGTTGAGTTTCTTTTCCTTGTACCAGGAAACGATTGTGCGGAACGATTTATCCATCTCGATGCTTACACAGCCGAATCGCCCTCTAAGGCGCAAAAACAATCTGTTCATCACCTCGTTTTCGAGCGGGTGGTAGATTTGAGAACATTGAGCGATGTTGCCCAATGTGAGTGGGAAAGTGGTAATCCACTCCCAATTACAGTAGTGCCCGAGATAGAGCGAGAATGAATGTCCGCTTTCGATAGTCTCCCGAATGAGTTCGCTACCTTCGAAACGCATCCTCTTTTTAGCCTCTTTTTCGCTGATGCTGAGCAGTTTGATGCTCTCTACAATGTAGTCGCAGAACCAAGCGTAGAACCGCTTTGCTATCTCTTTGATTTCCTTCTCGCTCTTGTCGGGGAATGACGATGTGAGATTATTCATCACCACTTTGCGGCGGTAGTGCACCACATGATAGATGAGCAGATAGAGGAAATCGCTGAAAAGGTAGAGAATTCCGAGTGGCAGCAGCGAGATGCAGTACCAAAACGAAAACAGAACGTAATAGAGAGCGTTGTTAATTGCTTTTTTCATTGGATTAGAGACTTTGCATGTCGTTGAGTTTCTTGTAATATCCGTTTGCGGCAATGAGTTGCTCATGTGTGCCGTTTTCAACGATTTGTCCTTCGTGAATCACATAAATCTCATCGGCGCTCTTGATTGTTGAGAGGCGGTGGGCGATAGCCACGGTTGTGCGGGTCTTCATGAGCCTTTCGAGGGCATCTTGCACAAGACGCTCGCTCTCGGTGTCGAGAGCCGAAGTAGCCTCGTCGAGAATGAGGATTGGCGGATTCTTGAGTATAGCCCTGGCGATGCTCACGCGCTGGCGTTGCCCACCAGAGAGACGACCGCCGTGGTCGCCCACGTTGGTGTCAAACCCATGTTCCGATGCCATTATGAAATCGTAGGCATTGGCAATCTTTGCCGCCTCTGCCACTTGTTCCATTGTGGCGCCCTCCACGCCGAAGGATATGTTGTTGAAGAATGAATCGTTGAATAGAATCGCCTCTTGGTTCACATTGCCAATGAGTTGTCGCAAGTCGTGGATGCCGAGGTCTTTCACATTTATGCCGTCGATGAGCACTTCCCCCTCCTGCACATCATAGTAGCGCGGAATCAAATCGACAAGTGTCGATTTTCCGCCACCGCTTTGTCCCACAAGGGCTATGGTTTTCCCTTTCTCGATGGTGAGGTTGATGTTGCGCAATATCCACTTGGTGTCGTATTTGAAAGAGACATTTCTAAACTCGATGCTATGCTTGAAGGAGTCGATGTGCACCGGGTGTGGTTTCTCCTCGATGTTGTTTTGCGCATTGAGAATCTTGTCGATGCGCTCCATCGATGCAAGCCCTTTGGGAATGTTGTAACCCGCCTTGGAGAAATCCTTGAGGGGATTGATGATGCTGTAAAGCATCACGAGGTAATAGATGAATGTGGGACCCGACAGGGTGGAGTTGTTGAGCACAAGGATACCGCCAAACCAGAGCACTATCACTATCATCACCGTGCCGAGAAATTCGCTCATGGGGTGGGCGAGTTGCTGGCGGGTGTTCACGCGCTTGATATCGTCGCGATAGTTGCTGTTCACACGGTCGAAACGAGTGTACATCTTCTCCTCGGCGCAGAAAGCCTTGATAATGCGCAATCCTCCGAGGGTCTCCTCCACCTGGCTCATGGTGTCGCTCCACAGCGCTTGCGCCTTGATGGAGTTTTGCTTGAGTTTGCGCCCTACATAGCCCATAAACCACCCCATTATGGGCACGAATACGAGCGTGAACAGGGTGAGTTGCCAACTTATGAATATCAAGGTGGCGAAATAAGCCACGATGAGTATCGGGTTCTTGAAAAGCATATCGAGCGACGACATTATCGAGTTTTCCACCTCGTTGACATCTCCGCTCATGCGCGCTATGATATCGCCTTTGCGCTCCTCGGAGAAGAAGCCGAGCGGCAGCGACATGATTTTCTTGTAGAGAAGGTTGCGAATGTCGCGCACCACGCCTGTGCGTATCGGGATGATGGTGGCTGACGAGAGGAAATATGCGCCGGTCTTTAGGAATGTCATCACTGCGAGAAACAGCCCGATGACCAATAGCGTGGTTGCCGGACCAATCTGCGTTATCAGCTGTCCTACATAATACTCGGCATTGTTGGAGAGCACTTCCTTCAAATTGCCGCTTCCCCATTCCATAAGGGTGGTGGCTGTGGTGCTGTCGCCGGTGTTGAACAAAATTTGCAGTATCGGGATGATGGCTGCAAATGAAAATATGTTGAGAATTGCCGACAGGATATTGAATATCACCGACAGCACTAAATATTTCTTGTAGGGGGGCACAAACCGCCTAAGCACTAATAAAAATTCCTTCATAATTGGCAAAGTTACAAATAAAACGGCATCCAATCAACTTTTTCGCTATTCTCGCTTAATTTTTCTCGTTTTTTGCTACGATATGAATAAATTTCATTAATTTTGAAGCATGAAAGGATTGGTAATTAGAAACACCGGTAGTTGGTATGTTGTGAAAAATGATGCCGGAGAGTTTTTTAACTGTAAAATAAAGGGTAATTTCCGCATCAAAGGGATACGAACAACCAACCCCGTTGCCGTGGGCGACGAGGTGGAGATTTCTGTAAATGCCGATGGTGTGGCTT
>JBJEKB010000189.1:0-2791 GCA_051878395.1 Muribaculaceae bacterium | reverse complement strand
TGGCTCGGCTGTCGATCAAGCGAGCGATGCTTCGCAATTCACCACACCGGTGATGATGATAATCATCGCAGGATTGTATGTGGGAATGGCTTGCATCGAGAATCCCAACGGACAACTTGCATTCTGGAGCTCAATGATACCATTCACATCGCCAATCGTGATGATGATTAGGCTTCCGTTTGACACCCCGGCATGGGAAATGATTCTAAGCCTTGCGATTCTTTATGGTTCAGTCGCACTTATTGTCTATTTCTCTGCGAAAATTTATCGCACAGGCATCTTGTTGTATGGCAAGAAGAACAGTGTGAAAGACTTGTTTAAATGGCTTAAATACTAAATTGATGAAACAATATTCCGGATTGTGGCTTTTGCTGGTAGTATCTCTTGGACTATTCACATTCTACTCGTTTTTCGATGGAAATCTATTTGGATGGGAATTGAAAAAGAGCAGTATAGCGGAAGACTTAACTGCACTACCCACAATAACCACTTTGATTACAGATGGCAAAATTGCTTGTGCCGACTCTATACCTGCCCCTAAACCGGTCAAGGCAGAGCTCGACACAGCATCGAAAACCATTCTATTTGTGGGAGACTCAATGCTCGAGGGGCTTGGACCTCGAATGGCATCATACGCGAAGAAAAACGGACACAAGTTATACAACGTAATATGGTATAGCTCGACGAGCGAGATTTGGGGCAGTTGCGACACACTCACATATTTCATACGCAAGTTCAAACCCGATTACATACTTGTTTCTCTCGGAGCGAATGAGCTGTTTGTAAGCAACATAAAAAAGAAAAGGGCAAAATATGTTCAGAATATTCTCAAACAAATTGGGAATATTCCATACGTGTGGATAGGTCCGCCGAATTGGAAGCCCGACACCGGAATTAACGACTTACTGCAAGAGACCCTTCCCGCCGGCAATTTCTTTCTTACAAATGGCATGAAATTCGACCGTGCCAAAGATGGCGCACACCCCACGAGAAACTCGGCGGTGTTGTGGATGGATAGTGTTGCAACTTGGATAAAGACCAAAAGCAACCATCCAATAAAGGTCGAAAAGCCCGAAGAAAAAACTGCGAGGGCAAATAGTGTAACAGTTTTACAACCCAAAAGATAGAGAATGCAATTTGATATTCCCATTATAGCAGGCAATCTACTTGATATGCTTAAGTTCAATCCCGAAGCACCGATGTTGTTTTCGAGCGGATTGTTCTGGCTGCTTTTCATCATATTTCTTCCGATCTATGCTTTGCTGAAGCAAAAAAGATGGAAAATGATGCTCTTTGTAATAGGATTCAGCCTCTACTTCTACTACAAATCGAGCGGTTTCTTCTTCCTAATGCTCACTGCTACATCGCTTATCGACTGGATTTTGTCGAGGGCTATATACACAAGCAGTTCAAAGAGAGCAAAAAAAGTGCTTGCCACAATCTCGATATGCCTATCGCTGGGGATTCTTGGATACTTCAAATATGCCAATTTCTTTCTATGGAACTGGTGCAAGATGGTGAACGGCAATTTCCAGCCGCTCGACATTATTCTTCCGGTTGGTATTTCGTTCTATACATTCCAATCTATCAGTTATGTGATAGATGTGTATAAAGAGCGCATAAGACCCACCAACAGTTGGGTTGAATACCTATTCTATCTGTCGTTCTTCCCACAACTCGTGGCAGGTCCTATTGTGCGTGCCGATTATTTCTTGCCGCAACTCAAAGAGAATAAGCCGGCAACAAAAGAAATGATATATTACGGGCTGTGGCTTATTATGCTCGGAATAATAAAGAAAGCTATCATTGCTGATTATATTGCTCAATATAACGATTTGATATTCAACAACCCGACAGGATATGGCGGTTTTGAGTCGCTAATGGGGGTAATCGGTTACACGTTCCAGATTTATTGTGATTTCTCCGGATATTCCGATATGGCTATCGGCTTGGCTATGATAATGGGATTCCACCTTGGAGAGAACTTCAGATTGCCATACCAGTCAAAGAATATAACCGAGTTTTGGCGCAGATGGCACATATCGCTGTCGTCATGGCTTAAGGATTATGTGTATATTCCGCTTGGTGGTAACAGAAAAGGCACAGTGAGAACATACGTCAACAATCTCATAACAATGCTTGTGGGAGGTCTTTGGCATGGTGCTGCATGGAAATTCGTGTTCTGGGGCGGAATGCACGGAGTTGGGCTTGCCATACACAAGGCGTGTCGTCCGGTTCTTGAGCGTATCCCCGACACATGGTATGTAAAAACACTTTCATGGGCAACAACATTTATTTTTGTGTCTTTGTTGTGGGTGTTTTTCCGCGCCACCAGTTTTACCGACTCGGTGGCAATCATAGGTAATATATTCACCGATTTCGACACATCCCACATTTTGCCGTTCATTCAGGAACGCTCTGCGTGGTGTATTATGATTCTAATCATGGCAGTATCTCACTCCCTGCCTCTACAATTGTATCAAAAAACGGGTGAAATATTTATCCACCTCCATTGGATTATTAAACTCGTTATCTTCTGTGTTGTGGTTCAGCTTGTTATCCAATTCATGAGTGCCGAAGTAGCACCATTTATCTACTTCCAATTCTAAAAATCGCACTCTTTGAATCAAAAATGTTACTTAATTGTTATATTATTACAAGACATAATGGATAACTTTGCCACGTAAAACTTCAAAACATAACAATGGAAGGAAAACAACGTATTTTGGTCGTTGATGACGAGAATGATATATGTGAAGTCATAAAACTCAATCTCGAATTAAACGGATAT
>JBJEKB010000188.1:0-2792 GCA_051878395.1 Muribaculaceae bacterium | reverse complement strand
ATCGTGGGCAAGAAGGTGCCGGACTCGGCTGTATCAATATGGAGTCAACTCCGGGAAATGAATACATTTTCAGAGAGAGAGCTTTGGGTTCGGGTGCAATTCAGGAAATCTTTGCTTCGGTGAAAGAACAGATGTCGTCCTATTCTATCAATGATCTTGATGAATTTGGCGACATCCCTTTTATGGGCAATATCTACATGGGGCACCTGCGTTACAGCACCACAGGCAAGTCGGGCATTTCTTATGTGCATCCATTTCTCCGTCGCAACAACTGGAAATCGCGTAATCTCCTGTTGTGTGGCAATTTTAATATGACAAATGTCGAGGAGATTTTCAATACTATTGTCGATAAAGGACAGCATCCGCGCATCTATAGCGATACTGTGATTTTGCTCGAACAACTCGGCTACAAACTTGATAATGAGAATCAACGCCTTTACAATCTCTACAAAGATTCTTATTCGGGACTTGAGCTTACTCGCAAAATCGAAGACAATATCAATATCCCGGAAATTTTGAAATCTGCCGCGCCTCAATGGGATGGCGGTTTCGCAATTTGTGGTGCCTTAGGCTCGGGTGATATGTTTGTCCTTCGTGATAAGAATGGCATTCGTCCGGCATTTTACTATTACGACGATGAAGTGTGCATTGTTGCATCCGAACGCCCTGTGATTCAAACTGCAATGAATGTTTCTATCAATTCGGTGAAGGAACTTACTCCCGGTTCCGCTTTGATAATCGATAAACAAGGTGAAATTTCGCTCTACGATATCCTTGGCGAAGGGAAAAATGCCCGCTGCTCGTTTGAGAGAATATATTTTTCTCGCGGTAGCGACAAAGATATATATTTTGAGCGCAAGCAACTTGGTATGACTCTTGTGCAAAAGATTCTCAAGGCTGTGAACTATGACCTGCCACACTCGGTATTTTCTTTTATCCCAAACACTGCCGAGGTTGCATATATGGGCATGGTTGAAGGTCTCGAGCAATACCTTTCCAATGATAAGTTAAACAAAATATCATCTCTCGACAGCGCTTCCGAATCTTATCATTCCGACTTGCTTAACATCCTGAATACCAGGGTGCGTACAGAGAAAATCGCAATCAAAGATATAAAGTTGCGCACATTCATTGCCGAAGGCGAATCGCGTAATGATCTTGCTGCCCACGTGTATGATGTTACATACGGTGTGGTGAATGAAGGTGTTGACAATGTGGTAGTAATCGACGATAGTATCGTGAGAGGAACAACTCTCAAGCAGTCTATCATCAGAATGCTCGACCGTCTTCATCCTCGCAAAATTGTAATTGTATCCTCTTCGCCGCAAGTTCGCTATCCCGACTATTATGGCATCGACATGTCGCGTATGAACGAGTTTTGTGCATTCCGTGCTGCAATTCAGTTGCTGAAAGATCGTGGAATGACCAATGTGATAGACAATGTGTATGAGAATTGCAAGAGAATCCTTAACGGGGAGATTGCACCTTACAACTGCGTGAAAGAAATCTATGACAATTTCACAGAGAATGAGATTTCTCAAAAAATTGCCGAAATGCTCACTCCCGAAGGCACTAATGCCGAGGTAGAAATTGTTTATCAATCACTCGAGGGACTCCATGAGTCAATACCCAACAATCCCGGTGATTGGTATTTCTCGGGTGATTATCCCACACCTGGTGGTGTAAGACTCGTCCTTAAGGCATTTATCAATTACTACGAAGGTAAGCCGCTCAAGCGATAACATTTTAAGGTGCAGGTTCACGACTTGCACCTTTTTTATTCGTAATGCAGAGCCTTTGTTGGTGATATTGTCGAGATTATCAATGAGGGGACAACGAGTGTGAGATATGACACAATAAAAATGCCTATATTCAAAGCCACTATATGCCACGGGTTAATCTCTATCGGAACAAACGACATATAATATGAAGCCGGGTCGAGCGATAAAATGTGGAATTGCTGTTGTATTATCGCAATTCCTATGCCAAGTACATTTCCGAGCACGATGGCTTTGAGAATCAGCTTTTGTGTGAGAAGTATAAACACATTTCTAACCGCCGAATTGGTGCATCCAAGTGCTTTCAAGAGTCCGATGGTGCGTATTCTTCCCAAGACAATGATTAACAGCCCTGCAATGAGCGTAAATCCCGACACCGCCGCCATAATTACAAGTATTATCACAATATTGGTATCAAGCAAGCTTAGCCATGAAAAATAGGCGATGTAATCCTGTTCCGTGTTGGATATGCCATAACTCATTGCCATGTTATTTGCTACACAATGATTGGTAATTCTTTGATATAGTGCGTAACTGATATCTTGTATCTTTGAATTATCACCTACCGACAGCGCAAGAACCGACCCTTCGTTGTCGCTCCAATCATTCAATTCTCTTATCAGTGATGGCGGACAAAGCGCCATAATGTTGTCGAAGTCCTCGAAATCCGAGTTGTAAATGCCTACAATCTTCAGGTTTCTCACTCTCACGGCATCATCGATGAAATAGTTGAGAATCTTATCACCGCAATTCACCTGCAATTGGGTTGCAATGGCTTTTGAAATTAGTATTTCACGATTATTTGTGGGATTTCTGTAGTCGGGGAGACGCCCCTCGGTGAGAAGTCCGTTCCAATATGTCGTATCCGGGGCATCACATCCACGCAATGTAATTCCTTTGAAATCTGAATTTGTCTTCAACACAGCCGGTTTGTCGCACACGAGGTAGAATCGGTCAATTCCTGCTACATCTTTCACTAATGGCGCTATAGAATCGACACACACCTTGTGCAAA
>JBJEKB010000187.1:0-12076 GCA_051878395.1 Muribaculaceae bacterium | reverse complement strand
GGCTACGCACAGCTGCAACCCCTCGCGGGGTAGCGAATTACCTCGCCTCTCGTCATCGCGCAGCGCAGCGTCCACCACTCTCCCCTCTGCGATGCAAAGCATCGCCATTGCCACAACGCGCTGCGTCCACACCGCGCCACCGGCATCACCCGAGACGGCAGATTTCTCAAAAACCAAAAAAAATTCTTTATTTTTTCTTGCTTATTACGTGAAAAGTCGCTAATATTGTGATGTGAATTTTTAATACTTACTTCTCCATGGCTCGTAGGTCAAAGAAAGATCATCAGGATGTGGAATATCGGCTGTATCGCAACCCTATTGCCAATGTGGCGTTGCTGTTTGCCATTGTGTCCCTGATTGTGTGCTGGGTCCCATATCTCAACCGGGTTACTTCGGTGGCTGTTACCGCAATGTCGCTGGTCGCACTGTTCCGAGCTCCGAGACAAATCGCTTGGCTCGCTCTTGCCCTGTCTGTTGCCGATTTAGTGCTGGTTTTCGGGTTTATAAGCTCAAGTGTGTCATTGTTTTAAGCCTCAGCTGTTTCCTCTTCGCCATCGACAGGCGCTGCCGGCTTCACTATTAATGCGCTCAATTCATAGAGTAGATACAACGGGATAAACACAATCATCAATGTGAACGGGTCGCCTGTGGGGGTTATCACGGCGGCGAGGATAAGGAGCACCACCACGGCGTGGCGACGGTAGCGCCTGAAGAAGCCGCGGGTGAGAAGCCCTATCTTCGACAATACCCATGCCACAAGCGGCATTTCAAACACCAGCCCCATCACAAACAGGAGCATGAGGAAGGTGTCCATATATGAGTCGAGCGATATTTGGTTGGGAATCATCGCGCTCACCTGGTAGTCGGCAAGGAAACGGAGCGTTACCGGAAACACCACAAAATAGCCCACCGCAAGCCCGATGTCAAACATCAGCACTCCGAGCGAGAACGCAAGTTTCACCCCCAATCGCTCCCGCGCATACAGAGCCGGCTTCACAAATTTCCACATCAGATATAGCACCGCCGGGAAGGAGAATATCAATCCCAGCCAAAACGAGGTGCTCATGTGGATGAAAAACTGCGACGCGAGCTGTATGTTGATGAGTTTCACCTCCCACCCTTCGGCGTTGAACTGCGGCAGGGATGGAAACTGCTGTGTGATGCGGGCAAACAGGGTGTAGAGCGGGAAATCGCCGCGGCATGGCGCCAATATCACGCTATCGAAAATGTCGGGCATGAACGCGAAGAAAAGACACATCATCGCCACTACGAGTATCAACATCTTGAAGATGAGCGACCGTAGCACATCGAGATGGTCCCAAAACGACATTTCGGACTGTTCGTTCTTGCTCATAAATTATTGCAAGATTGGTGTTTATCTTCGCGCGACTATTTCTGTGTGTCGCCGTCGTTCTGTTTTGGTTTTTCTACCGGCTTGTTAATCTCCGATTCAACCTCGTTCATTCCTTCCTTGAAACTGCGCACGCCTTTGCCCAGCCCTCGCATGAGTTCGGGTATCTTGCGTCCACCAAAAAGGAGGAGGATTACAAACAAAATTATAAGGAATTCGGTTGTACCGACATTGCCTAAAAACAAAAGAGGATTATTCATATATTAAAGATGTTTTATAGTTCATTCTTTATTCTGCAAAATTAGTAAAAAACGCTTAACCGCGAAGCAAAAAAACGAATAATTAACAGTGGAAAACAACAAATAATGGTCAATTAAAGAAATTTTTCCAAAATTTTCCCTACCTTTGCAGTCCAATATTCAAATTAAACAGTTTTTTGAGATATGAAAGCATTCGTATTCCCGGGCCAGGGTGCCCAGTTTATTGGAATGGGAAAAGACCTTTACGACAACAACCCGCTCGCACGCGAGATGTTTGAAAAGGCTAATGAAGTTTTAGGTTTCCGCATCACCGACATCATGTTTGCCGGTACCGAGGATGAATTGAAACAAACCAAAGTTACTCAACCTGCTATTTTCTTGCACTCTGTGATTCTGGCAAAAACCATGGGCGAAGATTTCAAGCCCGACATGGTTGCCGGTCACTCTCTCGGCGAATTTTCGGCTCTTGTCGCTGCCGGTGTTCTCCCCTTCGAACAAGGTCTGCAACTCGTAGCCACTCGTGCAATGGCTATGCAAGGTGCTTGTGAGAAAACTCCTTCAACTATGGCGGCTGTCCTCGGATTGCCCAACGAGAAAGTTGAGGAAATCTGTGCTACTATCGACGACATCGTCGCTCCTGCCAACTACAACTGCCCCGGACAGGTGGTAATTTCCGGTACCGTTGCCGGTGTTGAGGCTGCTTGCGAGAAGATGAAAGAAGCCGGTGCTCGCCGCGCTCTCGTCCTCAAGGTGGGTGGCGCTTTCCACTCTCCCCTCATGGAGCCTGCCCATGCTGTGCTCGCCGACGCTATCGAAAAAGCCGACTTTGCTACTCCGGTTTGCCCGGTTTATCAAAATGTTGACGCCCTTCCTCACACCGACCCTCAAGAAATCAAGCGCAACCTCATCGCTCAGCTCACCGCTCCCGTGAAATGGACTCAAATCATCCAAAACATGGTTGCCGACGGACTCACCGAGGTTGTAGAACTTGGTCCCGGCGCCGTTCTCCAAGGTCTTGTAAAGAAAATCGACGCATCGGTTGCAACATCCGGTCGTCAGTAATCACAACTTATAGTGTTCTAAAACAAAGAGGTGCTTCGGCATCTCTTTTTTTGTCCCGCAGCTTTCGCAGCCCACTGCCACAGCACTCAGTCAGACCGGTCAGACGAGTCCGACATGTCCGACATGTCCGACGAACCACATGCCCACATGCGCTGCCGAGTAGCACCTCCACTCTCTCCTCTGCGATGCGAGCATCGCCTTTGCCGCAACGCGGCTAACCTATTCATAACCCGGCACTTACGCAGTTGTGCCGGAATCTGTAATAGAATAGAAAAATGCGTGCCAAAGGTACGCCCCTCACTACTTGCACAGCATCGACCCCCGCCGCCTGTCGCAACCTATTAGCCCTATTAGCCCTATTGGCACTATTGGCACTATCCCCCCTCGCTGCACCAAGGCGCTTCCGCCTGCAAAGATAGCACCTAAATCATAGTTAAATTAGGCAAAAACGCAGGAATCGGCACAAAATGCCGATTTTTTTCATTGTAGCATATTATTTTTGCAGCGCAATCATGCTGCGGTGCGCCACTATTTGGAATATTTGGCGTAGGCGCGGGCGAGGCGGGTGTGGTAGCCGCGCGAGGCATATCGCGGACCGTTGTAGGCGCGCGCAAATTGGCGCCAGTTCTTTGCTTTCAGGGCGGGAAGCATTCCGGTGTTTTTCACAAAGCGCGCAAAGAGTTCGAGTTGCATCTCTTCCGAGTGGCTCATCTGCTCTACAAACTGGTCGATGCTCTCGGCTCCGCATTTTTTCCAGTTGAAACCGCCAATCTGGAACATTCCCCAGAAGGTGGACATATTGGCGGCATCGCTGTCGATTTCGCGGGCTGCGTCGAGGCGCGCCCACTGAGCGCGCGAGTAATTGCCATGGCGGCGGGTGTCAACAGGGCGCAAGGCGGCGCTTCCGGCATGACCTTTCACCGACACTCCGCGTTTCTTGAGCATTCCGGTGAAGATTCCTCGGTCGAAGTTTATCACCGGCACTCCGGGCGATGCAAATCCGCGGTGCTCCTTCCCTGCCTCGATATCCACAACAGCGTGGAGCACGGCAGGCTCGATGCCGAGTTCGGCTGCCACGCGGCAATAGTCATCGTCGGTGAGGCGCGAATACCGCATCTCTATCTCCTCGGCGTAGAGCAAGCGCCACATGCGCATACTCTCGCGCACCATCGAGTCGATGGCTATCGAGTCGGCACTTGGCGAGGAAAAATTATACGACACGGCTCCGGTCCCCCATGCGGGAAGCACGGCGACAAGCAGCATAAAAGCCAATGCAAGTTTCTTCATCTCTGCACTAAGGTTGAAAAAAGGGACTGCCACGTCCCGCAATATTGCGTCATCGGCAGTCCCATATATTATAAGGTGTTATTCACCTTTGGCAATCATCTCGAGGATGCGTGCAATGTGGTTCCAGAATTTCTCCACTGCGGGGATGTGCATCATCTCGCGAGGCGAGTGCACGTTGCGCAATGTGGGGCCAAACGAGATTACATCGAGTTTGGGGTTTACATTGAGGAACAAGCCACACTCGAGACCGGCGTGGATAGCCTTCACTGCAGGAGTTACATTGTAGAGGTCTTCGTATGCCTTGATTGCGGTTTTGAGCACTTTGGAGTTCATGTTGGGCTTCCAGCCGTTGTAGCCGTCTCCGTGAGTTACCTTCGCGCCGGCGAGGCGGAACACTGCCTCAACAGTGTGGGCGATGTCGAATTTGCGCGACTCCACCGAGCTGCGTTGCGATGTGGTTACCAAGATTTGGTTTTCTTCGAGCATCTTCACCGAAGCGAGGTTGGTCGATGTCTCTACAAGCCCTTCGAGCTCCTTGCTCATCGAAATCACGCCGTGAGGACATGCGAGCATTGCTGCAACAATGTTGGTGGCTGTGGTGTTGTCGATAACTGTTGCGGGAGCGTCAACCGAGGCGAGTGTGATGTCAAATTTCTCCACGCCTTCATATTCCCCTTCAAGGTCGGCAATGAGGGTGTTGAGCATCACGCGCACTTCCTCTTTCTTGTCGGCGGGAACGCCGAATGTTGCGCCTGCCTCGCGTGCGATGGCGTTGCGAAGGTTACCTCCGTGGATTTCGGCAAGAGCCACATCCATCTTCTGCTGGAGAGCCCAGAGGAAGCGCACAAGGCACTTGTTGGCGCAAGCGCGACCGGCATTGATGTCGGAGCCGGAGTGTCCGCCCTGCATTCCTTTGAAATCTACGGCGAAATATTGGTATCCTGCAGGTGCTGCCACCGGAGTGTAGGAGAATGTGCAAGTGGTGTCGATACCGCCGGCGCAGCCGATAAAGAGTTCGGCTTCGTCTTCCGAGTCGAGGTTGAGGAGGATATCCCCCTTGAGCATCCCTTCGCCCAGGTTAAACGCGCCGGTGAGCCCGGTTTCTTCATCTACTGTGAAAAGACCTTGCACGGGACCATGCACGAGGGTGTCGTCGGCAAGCACTGCCAGAGCGGCTGCCATACCGATACCGTTATCTGCGCCGAGTGTGGTGCCGTTGGCGTGCACCCATTCGCCGTCGATGATAGTTTCAATCGGATCGTTGTCAAAATCGTGCTTCACGTCGGAATTCTTCTCGCACACCATGTCCATGTGGCCTTGAAGAATCACGCCGGGAGCGCTCTCGTAACCCGGAGTGGCTGGTTTGAACATTGCCACATTGCCGATAGCATCGGTCTTCACTTCAAGATTGTGCTTCTTGGCAAATTCCAAGAGGAAATTTCTGATTTTCTCCTCCTTCTTTGAAGGACGCGGAACCTTGGTGATTTCGTCAAAAATGCTCCAAATTAGAGCAGGTTTCAATTCTTTAATAGTCATAATGCCAAATATTAAATTATTTGATTGAATGCTTTATTAAAACGAATTAATGTTAAAACAATTCGTATTTCGCCTCTAAGTTACAAATTTAATTTGCTATTTGTGCAAAAATCGACAACCTTTTTATATATTTGCACAAAATTTGGTGATGTTACCCCCGGATGCTCCAAAAAACCGCGGTTTTCGACACCATTTTTTTGTTGTGAAATTTGAATCTATTAATCCACAAATATTAAAAATGAAAGTAAAATCTTTTATAGCATTACTCTTGTTCTTCGCAATGGCTGTGTTGGCAGCCTGCAATAGTGCAAATCAAGAAAAACCTGAGGCTACAGCCGCCTCAACCAATCCCGGCTTGAAAATTGCGTATATCGACAAAGACTCGCTCTTGCGCAACTACAACCTCGCTAAAGACCTCAATGAGGCTATGTATCGCAGCAACAACAAATATGAGTCGATTGCCGCTCAAAAAGAAGCCGAAATCCGCCGTTTCGCTCAAAGCGTGCAAACCAAGTTGCAATCCAACGGTTACCTCTCCGAGGCAAGCTACCGCGCCGATGAACAAAAACTCAACGAGATGCAACAAAATGCTCAACGCACTCTCGCGCAAATGCAACAGGCTATGCAAAACGAAATGTTGCAAAACAACATCCAGCTCAACGACAGCGTGGACAATTTCATCCGCGACTACAACAAGGATAAAAAATTCGACATTATTCTCGACCGTGCCGCAGCTTTGCACATCGACCCCAAATTCGACATCACTGCCGAAGTTATCAAAGGTCTCAATGCTCGCTACAACCGTGTTGAGAAAAAATAAAGCAAAATCGTAAGAAGATAATTATAATAACACCTTGGGGAGCGCTACTCGTGAGAGTCGCGCTCCTTTTCTCTCCTTTTTTATAGTGTAACCGCACAAATTAATTATAATTTATCATAAAACGCAGCGTTATTCGAGCAGAATATTGTAATTTTGCAGCCGTAAATGCAAAATCGTAATCATCACTATGTCGGATAAAGCAAAATTCGGTTCTAAAATAGGTCTTATAGCAGCCACCGTCGGGTCGGCTGTAGGATTGGGAAACGTGTGGCGTTTCCCTGCTGTTACTCAAGAAAACGGGGGTGCCGCATTCCTCCTCATCTATCTCGGTTGCGTCTTCATCCTCGGTATCCCGGTGATGCTCGCCGAGTTTTCGCTCGGGCGCAGCGGTGGCAGCGATGCCGTGGGGGTGTTCCGCAAGTTGTCCCCCGGCACAAAATGGTATCTCGTGGGTGGCATCGGTGTGTTGGCGTCATATCTCATCCTCTCCTTCTACATGGTGGTAGCGGGATGGACAGCCGAGTATTTCTGGCAGTCGCTCACCGGCGGGCTCTTTGAAACAGCCGCTTCCTCCACCGATTCGCAGGCGTACACTCAGAAGATGACCGAACTCATCACCGGGAGCGTCAACCCGCTCATCTGGACATACGTGATGATTGCCTTCAACTTGGTGATTCTCCTCAAGGGGGTGCGCAAGGGTATCGAGAAGATGTCGAATATCCTCATGCCGGTGCTGTTTCTGCTCCTGCTGGTGTTTTGCGTGGTGTCGCTCAACCTCCCCAATGCCGGCGAAGGGGTGAAATTCTTCCTCTCGCCCGATTTCTCTAAGGTTGATGGGAGCACTTTTGTAGCGGCTCTCGGACAAGCGTTCTTCTCCCTGAGCCTCGGAATGGGCATCCTCATCACCTTTGCAGCCTATTACCCCAAGGAAACACGCTTGAGCCGCACCGCTATCACGGTTTCGCTCCTCGATTTCCTTGTGGCTGTGCTCATGGGGCTTATTATCTTCCCGGCGGTGAAGTCGTTTGGGCTCGACAGCAACCCCGACGCCATCAAGGGGGTTACGCTCGTGTTTGTAACGCTCCCCGAGGTGTTTGCACAGATGCCGTTGCGCGAGGTGTGGTCCACTCTGTTCTTCCTGCTGCTTGCAATCGCGGCTCTCACCAGCACACTCTCGCTCGGCGAGGTTACTATCTCGCTCCTGCAAGACCGCCTCAAGTTGAGCCGCAAGGCTGCCACTTGGCTCACTATGCTCCCGCTGTTTCTCCTGTCGTCGATATGCTCGCTGTCGCAGGGCGAACTGTCGTGGCTCACTATCGCGGGAAAAAACATCTTCGATTTCCTCGACATGGTGGCTACCAACATCATGCTCCCGCTCAGCGCGCTCCTCGTCTGCCTCTATGTGGGGTGGAAGATGCCGCGCCGTTTCCTTAAGGACCAACTCACCAACGACGCTTCGTTCAAGAGCTACCTCTATCCGCCGGTGCTTGTGAGCATACGCACCATTGCTCCGGTGCTCATTTTTGTCATCCTTATCTCTTATTTCCTATGGCAATAATCAACCGCGGCGAGCGTGTCGCTATCCTCGCCACTATCATTATAATAGCGCTTGTCGCTCTCATCGGATTGTGGCTCTCCGATTCGCAAAAGCAATTCGACACCACGCCCGAGATGCAACAGCGCGCGGTTGAGTTTATCGACAGTGCTCGCGCAATCGAGGCTGCCGACACTGCCGCGCCGCCTGCGAAAACGGAGAAGAAGCCCTCGAAGCGCAAGTCGCAAGCGTCAAAGGTGGCTCCCACGCCTCCGCCCACTCCCGATGTTCCCACAATCTAATAGCTCTGCGTCATGAGACTCCCGGCTGCGATAATAGTTGCATTTGCCGCGCTTGCGTGTGCCGCACAAGAGAGGCTCGAGGTTGCCGACTCAACGAGCATCGCCACCCATGCGGAATGGAACGCCGCGCCCGCTCTTGCGCCCTCGCAGATTTCGCTCTACAAGTTGGAAACGAAGCCGTTGCAGCTGTCCGCACCGGCGCCCATGCCGTCACTATCTCTCGGTGAGATGCACAGCATCCCCTTCTACACCGACCCCACCCCGCTTTACAAGGGCGATTTCGCCACTTCGGGCATCTACAGCCTCCCGGTGGGGAGTGTCTATGGCTACGGCGAACAGACATCGCTCCCGGGGATTGGTCGCTACAACTCGGTATCGCTCGGATATGCGCTCCCCATCGGCTCTAAAATCACTATGTCGCTGCAGGTCAATGCGATGAAGCTGAATATGCCGTTTGCCCACGGCGACGCTTTCGGCGTGTCGGGGCATTTCACCTACCAAGCCACTTCCAACCTCTATTTCAACATCTTCGGCTCCTACTACAAGAAGCCGTATCCGGGATTGATGCACACCGGCTACGGTGCGTCGATGGGCATTAGGCTCAACGACCGGCTCTCGCTCGAAATGGGTGCGCAGCGCCGCCGCGACCCGGTAACGGGCAGGTGGGAAACGGTGCCGATGTTCATCCCGAGTTTCCGCTTCGACAAGGTGTCGCTCGGTCTCGACATCGGCTCTATCCTCTACGAAATCCTCCGCAGCAACAGCGACAGCTACCGAGGCAACCCCACCATCGCCCCCGTGCGTCCCGAAATCCCCATCGCTCCCCGCTAATCTTGCCACACCGGTGTCCGTTCACGTTCTCGTAGTGATACATCGCATCCGCACCAATCGCGTAATCTGCGACTGCCCCGGGAAGTCCGTGCAACCGGGTGGGCATAAAAAAAGGAAAAGCCGGCAAGTTAACTTGCTGGCTTCCAGTGTCGGGGTACCAAGATTCGAACTTGGGACCCCCTGCTCCCAAAGCAGGTGCGCTAACCGGACTGCGCTACACCCCGAAGTGCAATGATTTCTCATTTGCGGTGCAAAGGTAGTGCTTTTTTTTATTTCCAGCAAAATTTTCAACCCATTTTTAAGCATTTTTTCAAATTTTCCTCCCATCCGTGCGAAGAATGTCCGTTTTTTACCACTTCACATGTAGCAAATCGAATAATTTTGCGTCTAATTTCATAAAAAAACTATTTTTCGTGCAACCTTTTGAATATTTCTCGCATCAAATAGAAAACGAAGGGCTAAACAACCCGCTTCGATAATCGGTGGTCGAGACCCAAACCTCCCCCACTCGAGTTAAACAGAATAATAAAACAAAACAAATAACATCAAAATGAAAAAATTCATTCTTCTCGCTACATTGGCTGTAGCAGCATTTTCAGCCTCGGCTCAAAGCAACGACGCCGAACTCGATTCTCTTGCGCTCGACTCGATTTTGAGCATGGTTCAACTCAAGGAGATTGTCGTCAAAGGACAACTCCCCAACACCCGCCTCAAGGGCAACGCTATGATTACCAAAGTGAACGGCTCGCCGCTCGAAAAAGCGGGAACTGCCCAGGATGTGCTCCGCAAGGTGCCGGGCATGATTAAGAAGGGCGACGACCTTGAGGTGATTGGTCGCGGCACTCCTATATATTATATAAACGGCCGCCGTGTTCACGACACCGACGAACTCAAGCGACTCATGAGCGACGAAATCGCCGACATCGAGGTGATTTCCAACCCCGGCGCTATGTACGACGCTACGGTGTCGGCGGTGGTGCGCATCAAGACGGTGCGTCGCCAAGGCGATGGCTTCAGTTTCAACACTTTCGCCAAATCGGAGCAGAGTCTGCGCACCGGCAAAAACGACCCGGAGGCTCAACTCAATGTTAATTACCGCTACGGCGGATGGGACTTCTTCGCCTCGGTGAAGGAGTGGGAATATCGCACCAACCAATGGAGCGACCTCGGTCAAATCACCACCGACGCTGCCACAGGCTCCGAACTCTTCCGCTACGAAGGCTCTATGGACTATCTCTGGCGCGGTATCGGCACTCACGTTACCGGCGGTCTCAACTGGCAAATCAACGACAACCACTCGCTCGGTGCTAAGGTCGATTATGCCGTCACCACCAACAGCGACATCCGCGAGCGCATCGACATGGACAAATGGGACCGCGGCACTCACATCGAGCGTGTGAACAGCAACGGCAAGAAGTGGAGCGAAGACCCTCACAACGTGCTCGTTAATGCCTACTATAACGGCAACGTGGGCAAACTCAACATCGATTTCAACACCGATATGTTCTTCGCCAAGGACAACGAGCACCAAAATATGGCTGAAAGCGCCACCACTACCAACCGCGATGTGATTGCGGTGTCGAAGACAAGCAACGATATGGTTGCAACCAAACTCGTCCTCTCCTACCCCATTTGGAAAGGTATGCTCCAACTGGGCACCGAGGAGACTTTCGTGAAGCGCACCGCCTGCAACGAAATTTCGGGCACTCCGCTCCCCAACTCGCAATCTAAGGTGAACGACAATGTCTATGCCGGATTTATCCAATATGGCGTTTCGCTCAACCGCATGACCAGCTTCAATGTGGGCTTGCGCTACGAGCACGCCGCCTTCGACTACAAGGACCTTATCAACCCCACCGAGAACCTCAGCCGCAACTACGACAACCTGTTCCCGTCGGCATCCTTCTCATCGATGTTTGGCAAGGTGCGCGCCTCGCTCAGCTACTCAAGCTACACCTACCGCCCAAGCTTCTGGCAGTTGAGCAACGCGATGGATTACCACAACCGCTATGTGTTCCAGCAAGGTAATCCCACTCTTAAGCCCTCCACACAACACAATTTGTCGCTCACCACAATGTTTGGAATCTTCACCATCGGCGCCAACTACTCCTACACCAAAGACCTTGTGTGCAACTGGAGCGAGCAATTCAACGACGAAGGCACAATCCGCATCACTTTCCGCAACATCGACAATCCGCAGCACCAACTCAACCTCTTCGCGGTGGCAAGCCACACTTGGGGTTGCTACTCCCCAACCTGGACCGTCGCAGTGGCTAAGCAATGGCTCACTCTCGACTTCGACAACGGCAGCCGCTCGTTCAACAAACCGATGTGGGTGTTCAACGCCAACAACGCATTCCGCCTCCCTCACCGCTGGCAAATCGAACTTAACTCCGAGTTCCACAGCAAGTCAAACTACACCAATGTCGAACTCACCAACAACTACTGGGCACTCGAAACAGCCGTGCAAAAATCGTTCCTCAAAAACGACGCCCTCACACTTCGCCTCGCTTGGCAAGACATGTTCCGCAAAGGAAACAATGATGTGTATGTTTACTACGGCAGCTACAGCATCCGCCAAACCAACACAATGGACTTCAACCGTGTGATTCTCACACTCCGCTACAGCTTCAACACCGCCCGCAGCAAATACAAAGGCACCGGAGCCGGAAAAGACGCCCGCGACCGCATCGGCAGCGCCGCAAAATAAAACCGCAGCAAAAGAGACATCCGCGGCAAAAAGAGACATCCGCAGCAAAAAGAGACATATCCTGCCGTTTCAATATCCGCAGAGAGGTGCGTTCCCCGGAGCACACCTCTCTAATTTTGCCGGCACGCCTCAAGCCACAAAGTTACAACCTCCGCCACCCCCATTCCCGCAAATCACCCCATTTCCCGCCATTTCACCAAATTTTAACACCCCGCCCCGCGGCGAGCGCCAGCGATGCCGCCTGCAGCGCAAAAATACAAAAGCCTATTGGCCCAATTAGCCCTATTGGCCCTATGTAGCCACCCAAGCGCAAGGGCGCAGCGCAGCGTCCGCCCGCGATGACGAGAGGCGAGCATTTTCGCTACCCCGCGAGGGGTAGCAAA
>JBJEKB010000186.1:0-2796 GCA_051878395.1 Muribaculaceae bacterium | reverse complement strand
GCTTTGAGTTGTATGCTCAGGATAAGAACGGTGGTGATATAAATAATTTTTTCAATGTTACACAGGACTTTGTTGAGGAACTAAACAAACGACCCGAGATTGGGATGGCATATACCTCCTTTGATGTGAATTATCCGCAGTATTCCGTCGAAGTTGATGCGGCAAGATGCCTAAAAGCCGGTGTTAATCCCGATGAGGTGCTATCGGTAATCTCCGGGTATTTTGGTGGAGCATACGTGTCTGATTTCAATCGTTTCTCAAAAGTGTATAGAGTTATGGTTCAAGCGTCTCCCGAATATCGGTTGGATTCGGAATCGTTTAATAATGTTTTTGTGCGTGCCAATGGCGAAATGGCTCCGATAGGGCAGTTCGTAACATTGAGTAAAAGTTATGGCCCTCAAATCCTCAATAGGTTCAACATGTTTGGCTCGATTTCGATAAACGGAGCCCCGGCTAATGGATATAGTTCGGGCGATGCAATAAAAGCAGTGAAAGAAGTCGCGGCAAAGAGTCTGCCAACCGGATACGGTTACGAGTTTGGCGGAATGACCAGAGAGGAATCGGGTAGCAGCAACAACACTGTGATAATCATAGCATTGTGTATAGTGCTTGTGTATCTTATTCTATCGGCGCTTTACGAGAGTTTTGTTATCCCGTTGGCAGTTATTCTATCGGTGCCGATAGGATTGACCGGTAGTTTCTTTTTCACATGGCTTGCGGGACTTGAGAATAATATTTATCTGCAAACGGGAGTGATTATGCTCATTGGGTTGCTTGCCAAGACAGCAATCTTAATCACGGAATTGGCTCAACGCTATCGTTCTGAAGGCATGGAAATCAAAACTGCCGCACTGAAGTCGGCAAAGGAGAGATTACGTCCGATACTTATGACGGCATTGACTATGATTGTGGGGCTTTTGCCGCTCATTTTCTCAACAGGTGCAGGCGCAAACGGAAATATATCTCTTGGTGTCGGTACTGCAGCCGGCATGACAATCGGAACATTGGCACTGCTGTTTATTACACCTGTGCTATTTGCAATCATGCAACGATTGCAAGAGTGTATAAAACCAAATAAAAACGAAGTTGAACAAGACTATAACGGAAATGAATAAGAAAATAATATTCACTGCACTACAACTTTGCTGGATATTGTGCGGTTGTGGAATTTATGGCAGTTATCAACGTAGTGAAAATTTGCCGATAGACTCATTGTATCGCGATGCGGATTCTCTCGCTGTTGATTCAACATCGTTGTCGAGTTTGTCGTGGCGCGAATTATTCACCGATTCAATACTTGTGGATTGGATAGAGAGGGGATTGAGTAATAACACCGATTTGAAGGTCGCATACCTAAAGACAGAGGAGGCAGAGGCATCGCTTAAAGCATCTAAACTTGCATTTCTGCCATCACTCGATTTTAGTGGCAAGGGCGCTCTTAGTAGTTTTGATGCTTCGTCTCCCGATAAAACCTTTTCGCTCGGACTTTCCTCGGAATGGGAGATAGATTTGTTTGGCAGGCTTCGCAATGCAAGCAGGAAGGCAAGTGCGACTCTTGCGCAAAGCGAGGCTTATTGTCAGGCTGTGAAAACAATGTTGATAGCCACAATTGCGGATAATTATTACACCCTTTTGATGCTTGACCGACAATGCGAGATAACTCGGGAGACACTTTCTACATGGAGCAAAACAATAGAGATGATGCAAGCATTAAAGAGGGCGGGAGAGACAAATTCTTTAGCAATTTCGCAGGCAAATGCCAACTATATGAGCGCAAAACAGTCGCTCATCTCGCTTGAAATGCAGGTGCATACTCTCGAGAACACATTCTCGACATTAATTGGCATTTCACCTCAGCCTATCAAAAGAGGTGAATTCTCTACTCTAAGCCTTCCTGATGAATGGTCGATAGGGTTGCCTCTCGAGATGGTTAACAAAAGGCCCGATGTGCTTCAAGCGGAAAGAAATCTGGCTGTGGCATTTTATGCCACCAATGAGGCTCGTTCAAATTTCTACCCGCGAGTTACATTGAGCGGGTCTATTGGATGGACCAACGAATCGGGCAGTGTAATAGACAATCCGGCAGGATGGCTGTTGAATGCGATTGCAAATGTTGTGCAACCACTCTTCAATAGAGGCAAGAATATTGCTAATCTTAAGATAACCAAGTTGCAACAGGAGGAGGCTCTGCTTGCCTACAGGCAGAAAATTCTTGAAGCCGGAGCAGAGGTTAATAATTCGCTGATTAAGTGGCAAACATCGCAGAAGAGTCATGAATTATCGCGGCTGAAGGTGGAAGAATTGCTGCGGGCTGTACATTCGGCACAAATGCTCATGTTGCATAGCGATTACAACTACCTCGAGGTATTAACGGCTCAGCAGTCGTTGCTGTCGGCTCAACTGCAGGAGGCATCGGACGCATATAATGAAATTCAAAGTATTATCACTCTATATCATGCCCTCGGAGGCGGAACTGAATAAAAGTATGACATGACGATTTGTGGAGATTATGTGTGTGACATGACCGGAATTCAAGTGGCGATACGACAATCATTCATTTGGTTGTCGTATTGCTTAAATGCACAAAAAAAGTGCCCCGAGAGGAGCACTTAGTGAAAAAATCCCACAAAAATCTTTCTATTCACCTCCTAAATAGGCCTTGAGCAGTCTGCTCTTTTGACCTTTGAGACGGCGGATGGCTTTTTCTTTGATTTGACGCACGCGTTCGCGTGTGAGGTCGAATTTAGCACCGATTTCCTCAAGTGTCATTTCCTGGCATCCGATGCCGAAAAACAT
>JBJEKB010000185.1:0-12220 GCA_051878395.1 Muribaculaceae bacterium | reverse complement strand
CGGGGTGGCGAATTACATCGCCTTTGGTCATCGAGCGATGCTCCGCATCGCGTGGCGGACGCTGCGTGAGCGGCGTAAGCGGCGAGGGCAGCGCGGGGCGGCTTCGGGGCTGGATTTTGAATTTAATTGATATTTTATGATATTTGTTAGGGACAAGGGACAGATGTGTAACAACATCTTGCAATATGGGCATCTGTATGCCTGGGGACGGGAGCATGGACGCGCTACGGTGTCGATGCGCTTCGCTTATAAGTATCCGTTTTTTGCGATTTGCGGGAGCCGATACCACAATTTTGCGATGTATCTCGCGGGAAAATGGGGCGCTGGTCTCGGGTTGCTGCCGGTGGTGGACTTTGAGGAGGGGTGCGAACCCGATGCGGTTGCCTCGCAACTGGAGAAACACCGCCATGTGGTGGCGCAGGGGTGGTATGCCCGTTTTTACGACCTGTTTTTGAAGTATCGCAGCGAAATCACCGCGCTATTTGCCATCAACGAGGAGATTACCGCTCCGGTGAAGGCTCGGATGCAGGAAATCGCGCCGCAGGGGGAGACGGTGCGCCTTGGCGTGCACATCAGGCGCGGCGACTACGCCCGATGGATGGGCGGCAGGTACTGCTACGGCGACGAAGTGTATGCGGCGTATATCAAAGCGATACTCGAGAGCCTCGGCGGACGCAAGGCGGCGGTGTTTCTCTCCACCAACGACCCCGGCGTGGATGAGGAGCGGTTCAGGCAGCTCACCGGCTGCCGGGAGGTGTATAACCTGCGCGGCGGAGCAGCCGACGACCTGTGTATGTTGTCGGAATGTGATTACTTGGTGGGACCGCCGAGCACATTCTCGCTCGTGGCGGCGATGTACCGCGACCTGCCGCTCTGCCGGATGATGACACCCGACGCAAACGTGGAATTTGAGCGGTTTGACACGCTGTTCAGGAAGATAGTGTAGGGGAATTAGAAGTCGCTGAAAAACTGCGGCTTAATCACCAGCCCGATGCGGAGGCGGGAGTGATATTGGTTGTAGTCGAGAAGCCCCTCGCCATAGCCGTTGTAGTATTGCGCGAAGAAATACTGGTTCTCGCCGCGGAAAATGCGGTAATTGAGTTCGACCGTGGTGTTGTAGCTGAGCCTCCAGCCCTTGCGCTTGGTGGTAATCACCGTTAGCCCGAAGCGCTTGTTGGGGGTAGTAACCGAGATACCCGAGGAATAGATTCCGCAATAGTCGAGGATATCCTTGTTGTTCTGCCCGTCGATGATAGGAATCCACACCTTGCCGAAAATCATCACGTTGGGGTCGATGTAGATGCTCGCGCCGAAAGTGATTCGGTTCCAGGAGCGGGACTCGTCGCCATCGCGGCCGTTAGACTCGTGTTCGATGAGCATCGTAGCCTTACCGATAACGCGATTTTTCACGATGAGCCACTTTGCGAGCCCGATACCGGGGTTGAAATTGAGGTCGCGCATAGGGAGCGACTCCTCAAACACGTTCCAGAAGCACTTTTGCGAGTACATTAGGAAGAGATAGGTGTTGAAAGGGAGCGTGCTCTTGGTGAGGCGCTGCGCGATAGATAGTTGGAACTTCACATCGCTGTTTTTGCTCGTGATAGGACCGCCGAGATTGGTTCCGACGGTGAAATAATTGTCCTTGTAGAGAGTGAAATATGGCATATTGTCGCAGGCACGCAGGAGCGAATCGGCAGCGAAAGCGTCATCGTCGTTGGCGACAATCTGAGCGTTGGCACCGATAGCGAGGCAGAGAGCGAAAAATATAGAAAACAAGCGTTTAGCCATAGTGTGAAAATTTGCGTGTGCAAAGATATATAATATAGGTGTGATGGCAAAATGAAAAATTAGGCAAAAAGTGGGAAAAATTGTCCTATTTTTCGGATAGTGCGGCGCTTTGGGTGCGGGAGGCGATTTGGAGAATTGGCGGAAATGTCGTACATTTAGATAAAGTAGGCTACATTCGGGAATACAAAATTAAAAACTTTGTTTTTATTTTGATATTCCTCTCATTTGCACTACCTTTGCGGAGAATTGGGGCGAGTCAAGCGGCGCGCGCCTCAAATCGTGAGAAAAACACTGCGCCGCACCATAAAAACATCATGTACAAAAAAATCACAATTATCACGGTGGCACTGCTCACACTCATCTCGACACTGCAGGCAGCCGCCCCAAAAAGGGAATTTAGAGGGTCTTGGATATCGACAGCCTGGGCACTCGACTGGCCCAAAGACGATTCGGGCAACGCCATCTACGGCACAAGCGCCGATGCGCAAGCCAAGCAGAAAGCCGCATTAGTGAAACTGCTGGAATCGCTCAAAAACGACGGATTCAACGTAGCATTCTTCCAAGTACGCCCCATGTGCGACGCCTTTTACAAATCGTCGTACGTACCGTGGTCGTCGTATCTGACCGGAAGCCGCGGCACCGACCCCGGGTGGGACCCGCTTGAATATGCCATAGAAGAAGCGCACAAGCGCGGCATCGAGCTTCACGCGTGGCTCAACCCCTACCGCTGGAGTTCCTCCGCCTCCAACAACTGGAGCACCTCCTACGACATGGAATTTCGCAACTCCGGGATGCTCGTAACCGAAGGCTCGCTCACCTGCCTCAATCCCGGCTTGCAGAGCGTTATAGACCACATAGTGAATGTAACCAAAGAGATATGCGCCAACTACAAGGTGGATGGCATCGTGTTTGACGACTACTTCTACCCCAACGGCATGGCAGAGACCTCGTCGGCAGCCGACTACCAACTCTATAAAGATAGCGGCACAACCATGAGCATCGGCAACTGGCGCCGCGCCAACGTGAACAAGATGGTTCAGGCAGTGTATGACGCCGTGAAAGCCACCCGCCCCGAGGCACGCTTCGGCATCTCGCCGGCAGGCGTAGCCAAGAACGGCGCCAGCGCAGCCGGCATCAATCCGCCGTCGATAGGCGCCAGCGACTGGCAGTATAGCGACATCTACAGCGACCCGATAGCGTGGGTTCACGACGGCTCGCTCGACTACATCTCGCCGCAAATCTATTGGGCTACCAACCACTCCACAGCCCCCTTCGGACCGCTCACCAAGTGGTGGAGCGAAACCGCGGCACACTTCAACCGCCACCACTACGCCAGCCACAGCATCTCAGCCCTGAGCAGCAACAACACCGAGAGCAACTGGAAAGAATATGGTGCGCAGATGGAACTCTCGCGGCAATACACCCAGAACAACGCCCCCGGCTGCGTCTTCTTCCGCCAGGCATACATCTCGGGACCGCTACAGTCGGGCTTCGGCGCATGGCTCAAGAGCAACGAATTTGAGCGCGCCGCCCTCGCCCCCGAAATCACATGGCGCTCGACCAAAGAATACGGCGCACCGACACACCTCGTGCAGAGCGGCAGCACCCTCAGCTGGGACGCAGCCGACAACGGCGAGCTGCTCAAATACACCGTGTATGCAGTTCCCGCCTCGCTCACCCTTGAGCAAGCGCAATCGGCAGACGGCGACGGAATCAGCAACCAATACCTCCTCGGCATCACCTACGAGCCGAGCTACACCCTCCCCGACAACTCCACCGGCAACTACTGGTATGCAGTGTGCGTATATACCGGACTCGGAAAAGAATTTGCCCCCGCGGTAACCAATATCGCCACCGAGACATCGCCGAAAGTAACCCTGCAATCGCCTGTGAAAGGCGCCAAAGTGGAATGGTATGGCAAATTTGCGTGGAGCGCAGTGGAAAACGGCAGTTACACCCTTCAAATCGCCGCCGACAACAGCTTCGCGCAGGCAGTAATCTCGTATGGCTGCAACACCGCGACAGTCGAAGGGCTCGACCTCACCGCCCTCGCGCCTGAGACAGTGTATTACTGGCGCGTGAAATGCAGCGTTCCCGGCTCTCTTGAATCGGTGAGCGACGTGGAAACCTTCACCACACCGGTGAAAGACCCCGCACCAGCCGCCACCCTCATCTCTCCGGTAGCTGACGAAGACTTCTGCGACAACATCACCTTTGTGTGGAACCAAAACGGCGCGCCCGCAAGCAAATTGCAGATAGCCGTCGATGCCTCGTTTGCGCAAGTGGTAACAGAGCGCGAAGGGACAGCCTCGGGCAGCAACCTGCAAGCCAAAGTGGCAGTGAAAACGCTCGGCACAGGCACCTTCTACTGGCGCGTGCTCACCGGCGGAGCCATCTACACCGACAACAGCTCGGAAGTGCGCCGATTCACCGTGTCCAACCTCCCCACCGGCGACTACGAAGACGGATATGTGGTGAAAAAAGACCCGGCAGACTACACCTCGCCCCGCGCAACCCTCACCAACCTGTGGATGCGCTCGGTGAAAAGCGGATTTGACAACTTCACCCAGAACAACAACGGCGCAATGAACCGCGGCATGACAATAGCCGGCGGCATGGTGCTCTTGAGCGAACGCGAAAGCGCCTCATCCACCTCGGCAACCCTCCTGCGCAAATACGACCTCTTCTCGGGCGAAAACATAGGCACAATCACCCTCGACGAGAACGTGAACGCACGCTACATGCCTGTGAACGACGTACTCACCGATAGCAAAGGGAATGTGTGCGTGTCCAACCTCACCATCAACGCCTCGAGCGACGCCCTCATCCTCTCGCTCGTGAACCTTGAGGATGGCAGCACCACCCGCAAGGCAAGCGTCAACACCACCGAAAGCGCGCGCATCGACCACTGCGCCGTAACCGGCGATGTCGCAGCAGGCAACTTCGTGCTCTATGCCGCAGTGGCAAACAGCAACAAAGTGTATCGCTGGACCTATAGCGGCGGCACCCTCCAAGGCACCGCCACCACCACGCTCCGGGAGTTCTCGCCGGCATCGGCATCGAGCATCGGCATCGCGCCGCGCGTGATACCGGTGGATGACGAGCGCATCTTCGTCGTGGGCGGCAACACAGCCATCGCCTGCTACGACTTCGAGTCGGGACGCATCGTCAACAGCCTCCCGGCAGACGGCGAACTCTTCCCGAAGACCTATAACGCCAACGGCGGCGACTACTTCACCCTCGACGACACCCACTATGTGGTGTATCCGCTCAGCGACCATAGCGATGACCTCGGCTTCCGCTACAACGTGGTATCGACCGACACCGGCTACAGCCTTGCAACCGCCTCGCTCGTAGGCAACTGGACCCTCCCGGCAGCCGGCTTCGGCAACGTGAACGCCACAGTGATGGGCGCGGTGGCACAGCATGTTGTAACCAGCGACAAGCAGGCAGTGATAGTGCTCTATGTGCCCGGCAACGGCATGGCGGCATATCAAATCGACCTCGGCGCAGGCGTTTCGAGGATCTCGGGCGACAAATTGGGCATGACGCAGAGCGGCAGACGCGTATCGTTTAGCGACACCGCCGCAACGGTTGAAATCTACGACCTCTCCGGCGCACTCGTGGCACGCCACGCCAATGTTGAGGCAATCCACCTCGACCTCTGCCCCGGAGCGTATATCCTCCGCGCCGGCAACGCCCACACCACCATCGCAAAGAAAATTGTAGTGAGATAGACCTCCTACAAAAAAAGTGTTGGAGGCTGTGCTCGGTGAAGAGCGCAGCCTCCAATGTTTTGAAGCGGGTGGTTATTATTACTGCTGTTATTCTTTGGGCTTCTCTTTTGGCTTTAGGCGACCGGAGCGACGCAGCGCCTCGGCGATAATCCATTGGAGTTGCCCGTTGGTAGAGCGGAACTCGTCGGCAGCCCAGGCTTCCACCGCTGCCATAGTGCGGGCATCGATGCGAAGTACGAAACTCTTTGTCTTGTTGTCCATATCTTTTGAGTGGAGAGTGGAGAGTGGAGAGCGGAGAGTGGAGAGGGGGTCCGGGCTCTCGGGTGATTAGTGATTCAGTGTGCCGGCATTCACAACAGGCTGAGCCGACTCGTCGGAGCAGAGCACCACGAGGAGGTTGCTCACCATAGCAGCGCGCTTGTCATCGTCCAGCTCGATTTGCTCAACGGCAAGTTTGTCGAGGGCAAGTTTCACCATGCTCACAGCGCCTTCCACAATCTTTTCGCGCGCCGACACCACAGCGGCAGCCTGCTGGCGGCGGAGCATAGCGGCGGCAATCTCGGGAGCGTAGGCGAGATAGTTGAGGCGAGCCTCCACCACCTCGATACCCGCCATGGCGAGACGCTCATTGAGTTTGTGCTCCAGTTGCACGTTGATTTCCTCGCCGCCCGAGCGGAGAGTTAGCTCATCCTTCTCGAGTTGCGAAGCGTCGCAAGTGTCGTCGTAGGCATACTGTCCCGCCACCTCGCGCAGCGCGGCATCGCTCTGGATGCGCACAAATTTCTGCAGCTCGTTCATGCGCGCCTTAGCCGAAGTTTGCTCGGCACTCTGCGCGTCAACCTCAAACATAGCCTTGTAGGCGTCTTTCAGTTTCCACACCATCACCAAGCCAATCATGATGGGGTTGCCCACCTTGTCGTTCACCTTGATAGGCTCCACATCGAGGTTGCGAGCGCGCAGGGTGAGTTTCTTAGTAGAGAGGAAAGGGTTGGTCCAGAAAAATCCGTTTTTCGAGTAAGTTCCGACATATTTTCCGAAGAACACCATCACATAAATCTCGTTAGGCTCCAGCATACCGAAGCCGCAGATGAAGGTGATGCACACCGGAATCATGGCAGCAGCGCCGGCAAACCACCATTCATATTCGGTTGTAGCTCCCAGATAGAACATCCACACGCAAGATACGACAAGAGCGAGAAGAATCGCCAAAGCCAAAAAACCGTTCATTGTGAATCCGTTAAATACTCTTTCTTTTGTTTCCATGTTGATAAATCGTTGGTTTTAATTTAATATCATTTTAATATCACAAAGGAAGTGGAAAAACAGAAAATCACCAAATATTTAACACACATTAACTCCGGGTGGTGAAGATGGCTTCCGGCGGTGGCGCAGCCGCGGGAAAAGCGGATGGAGAGCGAAAACCGGGGGAAAAATGAGAGAAAAATGGGTTGGGTGAATAAAAATACAGGATTTTTTCTTTTTTTCTCGCATTTTTCATTGAAAGTTAGTAAATTTGTACCCAAATAACATAGGCATAACCTATTTTAGAAATATGAAGAATAAAAAAAGCAGATTGCAACAAATTGTCGAGCTTATCAATGATAATTGCATCGGCAGCCAGGAAGAACTATCAAAAATGTTAGCGACAAAGGGGTTTATGGTAACACAAGCCACATTGTCGCGCGACCTCAAGATGCTCCGCATCACCAAGGTAGCAACCGACACGGGTGGATACATGTATATCATCCCCGACAGCAACAACATCCAAGACAAATTGCTACAGTCGGGACAGATGATACAGAAGAATCACAGCGCGTCGTTTGTGTCGATCAACTTCTCGCACAACATAGCGGTGATAAAGACGCGCAACGGCTATGCGAGCGGCTTGGCATACGACATAGACATGAGCAAGACGCCCGAGATACTCGGAACGATAGCGGGAGCCGACACTGTATTTGCTATTCTTCGGGAAGATGTAACGCACGAACAGGCATTGCAAGTGTTTGCCAAGTTCTTGCCCATCACCATAGAACCAATCTAAAACATATATACAGAGATTTTTTAAGGTAAACTAAGTAAATGAACGAATCACAGAACATCGAAATCCTTGTAGCCGATGCATCGCATGTGAAGTATGTCGATGAGATACTCGACACCATCAATCGCGCTGCCAAGATTCGAGGAACGGGTATAGCAAAGCGCTCGCCCGAGTATGTCAAGCAGAAAATGCTTGAGCACAAGGCCGTGGTGGCATTGTGTGAAGGGGAATTTGCAGGATTTAGTTACATTGAAAGTTGGAGTAACAAGCAGTTTGTGGCAAATTCCGGTTTGATAGTAGCAGAGAAGTATAGAGGCATAGGCTTAGCCTCACGCATTAAACGACGAATTTTTGAGTTATCGCGCGAAATGTTTCCCAAGGCAAAAATCTTCAGCCTCACCACGGGCGCAGCGGTAATGAAAATGAATAGCGAATTGGGCTACCGTCCTGTAACATTTGCATCGCTCACCGACGACGAAGCATTCTGGAAAGGGTGCGAGAGTTGTGTGAATTTCGACATTTTGCAGCGCAACGGACGCCATATGTGCCTGTGCACAGGAATGCTCTACGACCCCGAGGAGCACAAAGAGAAATAAAATAACATCGTTTAATCACAATTATTACACTATACAATCATTATGGATAACAAGAAAGTTGTTCTGGCATTCAGCGGAGGACTTGACACTTCGTTCTGTGTTAAATATTTAAGTGAAGATTGCGGCTATGAAGTATATACCGCAATCGCCAACACCGGCGGCTTCAGTGCCGAGGAACTCAAGAACATCGAGGCACGCGCGCTCGCACTCGGAGCCAAGGCTCATGCCACCCTCGACATCACACAAGAATACTACGAGAAAAGTATCAAATATATGATATTCGGCAATGTGCTTCGCAACGGCACTTACCCCATCTCGGTAAGTTCGGAGCGTACATTCCAAGCCATCGCCATCATCAACTACGCCAAGAGCATCGGCGCCGCGGCAGTGGCACACGGCTCGACTGGCGCGGGCAATGACCAGGTGCGTTTCGACCTCACATTCCAGATTCTCGCACCCGAAATCAAGATAATCGCCCCGACACGCGACATGACCCTCACCCGCGACTACGAAATCAACTACTTGAAAGAGCACGGCTATGTAGCCGACTTCAAGAAGATGGAGTATTCTATCAACAAAGGACTGTGGGGCACCAGCATCGGCGGTAAGGAGACACTCCGCAGCAACGAGACCCTCCCCGAGGAGGCATATCCCACACAGATGACCGCCACAAGCGACTCGCGCCTCGCCATCGACTTTGAAAAAGGCGAAATCGCAGCGGTGAACGGCGAAAAATTCACCAACAAAGTGGCTGCCATCCAGCGCATCGAGGAACTCGTAAATCCTTATGCGATAGGGCGCGACATGCACATTGGCGACACCATCATCGGCATCAAGGGCCGTGTGGGCTTCGAAGCAGGCGCTCCGCTGCTCATCATCGCCGCCCACAAGATGCTCGAGAAGCACACCCTCACCAAGTGGCAGCAATATTGGAAAGAGCAGCTCGGCAACTGGTATGGCATGTTCCTCCACGAGGCGCAGTATCTCGAGCCGGTGATGCGCGACATCGAGGCATACCTCACATCGTCGCAAGAGAATGTAACCGGTAGAGTGCTCATCGACCTCAAGCCCTACCACTATGTGCTCGTGGGTGTAGAGAGCGATTTCGACCTCATGAAGACCGATTTCGGCGAATACGGCGAAATCAACAAGGCATGGACAGCCGACGACATCAAGGGCTTCACCAAGATTCTCGGCAACCAAATGAAGATTTTTCACAACAATCAAGTTAAAAACAATAAAGCGTAAACAAAAAGAGCAGAGATGATTAGAGTAGGCATTATAGGCGGTGCAGGCTACACCGCAGGTGAATTGATACGACTTTTGTTGAACCATCCCGATGTGTCGATAAGCTGGATTCACAGCACCAGCAACGCAGGGAACCTCGTAGCCGATGTTCATCAAGGGCTTTACGGTGAGAGCGAATTGCGCTTCACATCCGAGACCAAGTGGGACGAGATAGATGTGCTATTTTGCTGCACCCCACATGGCGAGACACGCCGTTTCATGGAGTCGAACACCGTGCCCGAAGAGCTCAAAATCATCGACCTATCGACCGATTACCGCATCGAGGACGGGAGCCACGACTTCATCTACGGCTTGCCCGAACTCAATCGCAAGCGCGTGGTGCGCGGCGGCAAGCATGTAGCCAATCCCGGCTGCTTCGCCACCGCAATACAGTTGGCACTCCTTCCACTTGCCAAAAATCTGTTGCTCAACAGCGATGTGCATGTAACCGCCATCACCGGGAGCACCGGAGCCGGCGTGAAGCCGAGTGCAACCTCGCACTACTCGTGGCGCAACGACAACATCTCCATCTACAAGCCGTTCCGCCACCAGCACCTTGCCGAAATCAAGCAGTCGCTCAAGCAGTTGCAGAACAGTTTCAACAGCGAGATAGAATTTATCCCGGTGCGCGGCTGTTTCTCGCGCGGCATCTTCGTTTCGGCTTATCTCGACTGCCCTGTGGAACTCGACGAGATACGTCGCCTATACGACGAGTATTATTCCGACCACAATTTCACATTCGTTATCGACAGAATGCCCGACCTGAAGGATGTGGTGAACACCAACAAGTGCCTTCTCCACCTCGAGAAAATCGACGGCAAACTGCTCATCGTCTCGGTAATCGACAATCTGCTCAAGGGCGCTTCGGGACAGGCAGTGCACAACATGAACCTGCTTTTCGGGCTTCATGAACGCACCGGACTCATGCTCAAAGGCTCTGCATTCTAACAGTTTACGACGCAAAATATCTCAAGGAAATGAATCTTTTTGATGTATATCCGCTATTCGATGTCGAGATTGCGCGCGGCAAAGGTTGCTACGCCTACGACACCGACGGCAATGAATATCTCGACCTCTATGGAGGCCACGCGGTCATCTCGATAGGGCACGCACATCCCCACTATGTGGAGATGATATCCCGCCAGGTGGCTCAAATCGGCTTCTACTCCAACTCGGTGCGCAACTCGCTCCAGCAACAGGTTGCCGACCGACTCGGAGCCATCTCGGGATATGACGACTACCAACTTTTCCTCATAAATTCGGGTGCCGAGGCAAACGAAAACGCCATGAAACTGGCATCGTTCCACACCGGGCGCAGCCGCATCGTCGCCTTTGGCAAGGCGTTCCACGGACGCACCTCGCTCGCTGTCGAGGCTACCGACAACCCGAAGATTGTGGCACCGGTGAATGCCTCGGGGCATGTTACCTTTGAGCCGTTTAACGACCTCGCCGCCGCCCGCGCTGAAATCGCCAAGGGGGATGTCGCCGCAGTGATTGTCGAGGGCGTTCAGGGTGTGGGTGGAATACGCATCCCCACTCCCGAATTCCTTCAGGGGCTACAGAAGGCTTGCCGCGAAGCCGGCACGCTGCTCATCCTCGACGAAATCCAGTCGGGATATGGCCGCACCGGTAAATTTTTCGCACACCAGCACGCCGGCATCCGCCCCGACATCATCACCGTGGCAAAAGGAATCGGCAACGGTTTCCCGATGGGCGCAGTGCTCATTTCGCCCGAAATCAAGCCCTCCTACGGGATGCTCGGAACGACATTTGGCGGCAACCACCTCGCTTGTGCCGCCGCAATCGCCGTGCTCGACGTGATGAAAGATGAAAACCTTGTGGAAAACGCCCGCGAGGTGGGTGAATATCTCATGGCTGAACTGCGCAAAATCCCGCAAATCAAGGAAGTGCGCGGACTCGGCTTGATGATAGGCATGGAATTTGACTTCCCTGTGAAAGACCTTCGCAAGGCATTGGTGATGGAAAAACGCGTGTTCACAGGCGCGTCGGGAACAAACGTCATCCGCTTGCTTCCGCCGCTCTGCTTCACCCGCGCCCTCGCAGATGAGTTCTTAACCCGTTTCAAATCGCTGTTATGAAAATTTCTATTATAGGAGCCGGAAATATGGGTGGCGCGATAGCGCGCGGCATCGCCGCATCGCAACCCGAAGTGTCGCTGAGTGTGAGTTCGCCCAATCGTCACGGCGAACTCGACCGCCTTGCGGCATATTCGCCGAGCATCGCCGTAACTACCTCCAACACAGAGTGTATCGCCGGTGCCGACTTTATCGTAGTGGCGGTGAAACCATGGCTTCTCGCCACCGTAATCGACGAAATAGCGCCGGTTGCCGACTTCTCGCGCCAAACATTGGTGTCGATAGTCGCCGGAGTGTCGTGTAGCGACATCCTTGCCATGCTCCCGGGCGGAACTGCCCCTGCCGGAGTGGTGAGGGTAATCCCCAACACCGCCATCGCTGTGATGGAGAGCGTGAATTTCGTGTCGTTCAAGGATACCCCGCAAGAGCGCCAAGACGCGCTGCTCAAGCTGCTCGAGCCGCTCGGCATGTCGATGCCGGTGGAGGAGCGACTGATGGGTGCCGGCAGCGCGCTGGCATCGTGTGGCATCGCATACGCGTTCCGCTATATCCGCGCCGCTGCCGAAGGGGGCGTGGAACTCGGTTTCTACCCCGACCAGGCGAAGCAAATCGTGATGCAGACCCTGCTTGGAGCGGTGAAATTGCTCGAGGCGTCGGGTGCCAACCCCGAAACCGAAA